>JAFKLV010000406.1 GCA_017304125.1 Sphingomonadales bacterium | reverse complement strand
ATGCCGGGTCAAGCCCGGCATGACGAATAAATTCAGCATCTTAGGGTGAATGGACCGGTGGCGCCGCAGCCTTCACTCGTGTGAACTTCGTGAACTTCGCCGCGATTCTGCCCCCTTCCGTCGTCGCCTCGCGCCGCCTATCGTCCGGCGATGCGTAAACATATCCTCATCGTCTCCGGGCTGGTGGTGCTGGCCGCGATCGCGATCCTCGCGTGGATCGCCTGGCCGGACACCGCGCGGCTCAATATCGCCGACGTCCAGGGGCAGCGCCCCGACATCACTTCGCCGCGCGAGCAATGGATCCCGACGATGAACGTCGCCAAGGCGGTGGGCTGGCCGGATGGTGCCAAGCCGACCGCCGGGCCGGGGCTGAGCGTGGCAGCCTATACGACGGGGCTCGATCACCCGCGCTGGCTCTATCGCCTGCCCAATGGCGATATCCTTGTCGCCGAGACCAATTCGCCGCCGCGCGATACGGGGGGGATCGCCAATAAGGTGATGGGCTGGCTGATGGGCCGCGCCGGTGCCGGGACGCCCTCCGCCAACCGCATCACCTTGCTGCGCGATGCCAATGGCGACGGCGTGCCCGAGCTGAGGACGGTATTCATGACCGGGCTCAACTCGCCGCTTGGCATGACCTTGTTCGACGGCCAGCTCTATATCGCCAATACCGATGCGCTGGTGCGGGTGCCCTATACCGAGGGCATGACCAAGGTAACCGCCAAGCCCGAGCTGGTGATCAAGCTCAACGGCGGCGGCAACCACTGGGCGCGCAACGTGATCCCGGCGGAGGACGGCAAGACGCTGTACGTCGCGGTCGGTTCGTCGTCGAACATCGCCGATAACGGCATGGCCGCGGAGCGCTATCGCGCCAACATCCTGCAGGTGTGGCCGAAGGAAAAGACCTATCGCATCTATGCCGCCGGGCTGCGCAACCCGCAGGGCATGGCGCTGGAACCGCACGATCATCAGTTGTGGACGGTGGTCAACGAGCGCGACATGCTCGGCTCGGACCTCGCGCCCGACTATCTCACCGCGATCGAGCTGGGCGATCACTTCGGCTGGCCGTGGTATTATTGGGGCGGCTATCCCGACAAGCGCGTCGAGCCAGCCAATCCCGCGCTCCAGCAATATTCGAAGCGCCCCGATTATGCGCTCGGTCCGCATGTCGCCGCTTTGGGGCTGACCTTCGCAACGGATTCGAAGCTGGGGGCGAATTTCACCAATGGCGCCTTCATCGGCGAACATGGTTCGTGGAACCGCAAGCCGCTGTCGGGCTATAAGGTCGTCTATGTCCCGTTCGGCGACAGCGGCTGGCCGGTGAAGGGCGCCAAGCCCGTCGACGTGCTGACCGGCTTCCTCAACAAGGACGGCGAAGCGCAGGGGCGCCCGGTGGGCGTGGCCTTCGACAAGACCGGCGCGCTGCTGGTTGCCGACGACGTGGGCAACCGCATCTGGCGGGTGAGCGCGGCGGGGGCGAAGTAACGGCCCCGCCGTCACCCCGGCCTTGAGCCGGGGTCCATCGGGAGGCAGGCGCAGAGCAAGCGGCTCTAGTCGCGGAGCTTGCGGCGCAATGGACCCCGGCTCAAGGCCGGGGTGACGCGCCTTACTCCAGCAGCTTCGGCGCCTCGCGCTCCAGCTTGGCGCGGATCTTGTCCGAGAACATCGCCAGAAACGCCGGCAGCGTGAAGGTGCAGTGGACGTTGCGATCGCTGACGTCGAGCTGCGCCGCCACGCGCTGCCCCAGCCCCTCGACCGTGAACCACAGGCTATCGCCTTCCCAGCGATGCTCGGTGATCGCCCCGCCCGGCACGAAATCGGCGAGCTTGCCGAAGCCGCTGCCGATCCGTTCCTTCGCCGCGGCGATGCCGAGCTGGTGCGGCACGTCGACCTCGATCGGCGCGGTCATGCGGCCACCGCTTCGTCGCCGGTCGCGAACAGCATGGCGTCGTCGGCGAAGGCCTTGAACTCCAGCGCGTTGCCCGAAGGATCGCGAAAGAACATCGTCGCCTGCTCGCCCGGCTCGCCGGCGAAGCGGACATAAGGCGCGATGCCGAATGTGATCCCCGCCGCCTCCAGCCGCGCGGCCAGCGCCTGCCAGTCGGCCATCGTCAGCACCACGCCGAAATGCGGCACCGGCACGTCATGCCCGTCGACCGCATTCGATATTTCATGCGGCTGCATCGTCTCGTCGAGATGCGCGACGATCTGATGCCCGCCGAGATCGAAATCGATCCAGCGCGCGCTCGATCGCCCTTCGCGGCACCCGAGCAATCCGCCGTAGAACGCGCGCGCCGCGGCAAGGTCGTGGACGGGAAAAGCGAGATGAAACGGCCTGAGTGTCATGCCGCAATCATACACCCCCGGGCGATTTTCGCCAGCCCGGGTTGCCGCGACGCCGCGCGTCCCGCATGACCCGCAGCGATGTTGCTTACCCGACGCCCTGCCCTCATCGCGCTGCTGCTCGGCGCGCTGGCCGCATGCGGCTTCGCGCCGCGCCAGCTCTAGCCGCTGACCCTCGCCTGCTTCGCCGCGTGGATTGCGCTTGTTTGGCGCGCGCCGACTGCGCGCGCCGCGCTGTG
>JAFKLV010000405.1 GCA_017304125.1 Sphingomonadales bacterium | reverse complement strand
TCGCGCTGCTGGCGATCATGTTCCTGCGGCTGCCTACCGGCTTCCTCCCGACCGAGGATCAGGGCGGCGCGCAAGTGCAATATCAGATGCCGGCCGGCGCCACGCTCAACCGCACCACCGAGGTGCAACGCGCGGTCGAGAATTACTTCGCCGAGCATGAGAGCAAGAACGTCAAGACGACCTTCACCGTCGCCGGCGGCGGTGGCGGCGGGGTCAGCGGACAGAATACCGGCCGCGGCTTCCTGACCTTCGTCGACTGGAAGGATCGGCCCGGCAAGGAGAATACCGCCGACGCGATCGTCAGCCGCGCGGCCGCCGCGTTCAAGGGCTTCCGCGACGCGCAGGTCTATGCACTGATCCCGCCGGCGATCCGCGGCCTCGGCCAGTCCGAAGGCTTCACGCTCGAGCTGCAGAATACCGGCGGCATGTCGCAGCAGGATTTCGAGGCGGCGCGCGACCGGCTCTATACGATGGCCAACGCCGATCCGCAGCTCACCGGGGTGCGCCTGACCGAATTGCCCGATATCGGCACGCTGCAGGTCAATACCGACGCGCAGAAGCTCGCCGCGCTCGGGCTGACGCAGAATGACGTCAACACTACGCTGTCGACCGCCTGGGGCGGCCGCTACGTCAACGATTTCGTCGATCGCGGGCGCGTGAAGCGCGTCTACGTCCAGGGCGATGCGCAATTCCGCGCCAAGCCCGACGATCTCGATCAATGGTTCGTGCGCGGGTCGAACGGGCAGATGGCGCCCTTCTCCTCCTTCGCCACCACCGGCTGGTCGCAGGCGCCGACCACCCTCTCCCGCTTCAACGGCATCCAGAGCTTCGAATTTCAGGGTCAGGGCGCGCCCGGCGTCAGCTCGGGCGACGCGATGAACCGCATCGCGGCGCTCGCCGCACAGATTCCGGGCACCAGCATCGCCTGGGCGGGGGTTTCCTATCAGGAGCGGCTCTCCTCCGGGCAGGCGCCGTTGCTGTACGGGCTGTCGCTGATCGTCGTCTTCCTGTGCCTCGCGGCGCTGTACGAAAGCTGGTCGATCCCGCTCGCGGTGCTGCTGGTGATCCCGTTGGGGCTGGTCGGCGCGATCCTGTTCGTCACGCTGCGCGGGCTGACCAACGACGTTTACCTCCAGATCGGGCTGCTGACGACGATGGGGCTGGCGGCGAAGAATGCGATCCTGATGATCGAATTCGCCGAGCAGGAGGAAAAGAAGGGCAAACGCGTGATCGAGGCCGCGCTGACCGCCGCGCGCATCCGCTTGCGCCCGATCCTGATGACCAGCTTCGCCTTCATCTTCGGCGTGCTGCCGCTGGCGATCTCGACCGGCGCCGGCGCCAACAGCCGGATCGCGATCGGCACCGCGGTGATCGGCGGGATGTTGACCGCGACGATCCTTGCGATCTTCTACATCCCGATGTTCTTCGTGCTGGTGCGGCGCGGTTTCCGCGATGCCATGGCGCGGATGCACGGCGCGGAGCCCGGCTTCCACAAAGACCCACATTTCAACGAGCCGCCCGAAGGCACGCCGGCTCTGGAGGGCAAGTGATGCGCCGCGCGACCTTGCTGATCCTTGGCACCGCGCTGTCGGCATGCAGCATGGCGCCGAAATATGTCCGCCCCGAGCCGCCGATCCCGCCGTCATGGCCGACCGGCGACGCCTATCTGCGGCAGAGCGAGGCCGCGCTGCCCGCCATTTCCTATCGCGACATCTTCCGCGACCCACGGTTGCAGCGCGTCGTCGATCAGGCACTGACCAACAACCGCGACCTGCGCGTGGCGCTCGCCAATATCGCGTCGGCGCGTGCGCAATATCGCATCCAGCGCGGCGAACTATTCCCCGCGATCGGCGCGACCGGGTCGTACAGCTATAGCCACAGCAACACCCCGAGCAGCACCGCGCCGAGCGGCACCAGCGAATCGTTCAGCGCCGGGATCGGCGTGACCGGGTTCGAGATCGACCTGTTCGGCCGCATCCGATCGCTGACCACCGCGGCGCAGAACCGCTATTTCGCGCAGGAAGCGACCGCGCGCGCGACCCGGCTCACGCTGGTCGGCGATGTCGCCGGGGCGTGGCTGAGCTACGCCGCCGACCGCAGCCTGCTGGCGATCGCCGAGCAGACCGTCGCCAATGCGCAACGCAGCGTGTCGCTCACCGACGCGCGGCTGAGGGGCGGGATCGCCCCGCGCACCGATCTGCGTCAGGCCGAGCAGATATTGGCGGGCGCCGAGGCCGATGTCGCCGCGCAAAAGACCGCGCTGGCGCAGGATATCAACGCGCTGCAATTGCTGGTCGGCGCGCCGGTCGACCCGGCGCTGCTGCCGGCCTCGATCGAGGAAGCCGCGCCGACGATCGGCGATCTGCCCGCCGGGCTCGATTCACGCATCCTGCTGCGTCGCCCCGATGTGGTGAGCGCGGAATATACGTTGCTCGCGGCCAATGCGCAGATCGGCGCGGCGCGTGCGCAATTATTCCCCACTTTGTCGCTCACCAGCTTCGCCGGCTTCGCGAGCGGGGCGCTGCGCAATCTGTTCACCAGCGGGGCGTTCAACTATTCGGCCTCGCCCGGCGTGCGCTATTCGATC
>JAFKLV010000404.1 GCA_017304125.1 Sphingomonadales bacterium | reverse complement strand
GTCGATCGGCATCGCCGGGGTCAATTATGGCGAGCCGCGTACTTTCGGTTTCGACGCAACGCTGAAATACTGACGGCATAAGGGGGGCTGGCGCGCCGCGCCGCCGGCCCCCTGCCCCATTCGACTGCGCGACTGGGAGGATCGATGAAAGGCTTGAACGGCAAAGTCGCGCTCGTCACCGGCGCCGCGTCGGGGATCGGCCGTGCCACCGCGGTGCGGCTCGCGACCGAAGGCGCGTTGGTGATCTGCGCCGATCGCAATCTCGACGGCGCGATGCGCACCGCCGGCAGCCTCGCCACCGACAGCGCGGTGTTCGCGTTCGACGCGGGCGACGCGGCATCGTGCGAGGCGCTGATCGGCACCGCGCGCAAATGGCGCGGGCGGCTGGATGTTTTGTGCAACGTCGCCGGGATCGGCGGCTTCGGCCACACCGCGCAGATCGACGAGGCGACGTGGCGCCAGTTGATCGACATCAATCTTTCCGGGGTGTTTCACCTCAGCAAACACGCCCTCCCCTTCCTCGAGAATGTGAAGGGCAATATCGTCAACGTCGCCTCGGCGGCGGGGCTGGTCGGCACGGCATATGCCTCGGCCTATGCCGCATCGAAGCACGGCGTGGTCGGCTTCACCAAGGCGGTGGCGATCGAATATGCCTCGCGCGGGGTGCGCGTGAATGCGGTGTGCCCCGGCGCGGTTGATACCCCGCTGATCGCGGGCGGGTTCAACGCGATCGAGGGGGTCGAATGGCCGCTGGTCGAGCGTATGTCGCCGAAGATCGCGCCAATGGCCGAGCCGGGCGATATCGCCGCGGCGATCGCTTTCCTCGCCTCCGACGAGGCGCGCTTCATCACCGGGGCGATGCTCGCGGTCGACGGCGGGCAGACCGCGGGATGAGCATGATGACCGATATGCGGCTCGACCCGCGCGTGCAGGATTTGCTCGATCGCGAGGAAATCCGCGCGCTGATCACGGCCTATTGCAACGCCGCCGACCGGCATGACCACGCCAAGATGCGCACGCTCTATCACGCGGATGCGATCGACGATCATGGCGCGTTCTTCTGCGGGCCGGCGATGGAATTCATCGACAAATTGCCCGAGATCCAGGCGCCGATGGAAATCCTCCATCACAATGTCACGACGATCAACCTCGCGATCGACGGCGATTATGGCGAGGGCGAAGTCTATCTGCTCGCGATGCACCGCGTCCGCCCCCCCGACGGGCCGATCGACGTGCTGGTCGGCGGGCGCTATTTCGACAAATACGAGCGGCGCGACGGCGCGTGGAAATTCCTCCACCGCGCGATCGTCACCGATTGGGCCAATGTCCACGCGCCGTCGATCATCGATCGCGATCACCCGTTCCTCGCCGGATCGAAATTCGGCCAGCCCGGCCCGCGCGATCCCTCCTACGACTTCTTCCGCCTGCTGAAGCGGGGAGACTGAACCATGCGTCTGAAGAATAAACGTGCCGTCGTCACCGGCGGGATGAGCGGCATCGGCCGCGCGATCGCCGAGGCATTCCGCGCCGAGGGCGCGCGCGTCGCGGTGCTCGATATGCGGGTCGACGGGATCGAGGCCGGGATGCTTGGCGTCGCCTGCGACATCAGCGACAGCGCCTCAGTCGATACCGCCTTCGCGCGGATCGATGCCGAATTCGGCGGGATCGACGTGCTCGTCAACAATGCCGGTACGGGTCAGGGGCCGAACGACGGCAGCGCCGAGCTTTATGCCGCGGTCGCCGAGCGACAGGCGCAGATCGCACGCGGCGAGACGCCGAGCGTCTATCCCGATCAGACGATCCATATGTCCGATGCCGGCTGGCGGCGGGTGATCGGGGTCAATCTCGACGGCGCCTTCTGGTGCGCGCGCGCCGCACTGCGACTGATGGCGCGCGAGGGGCTGAAGGGGTCGATCGTCAATATCGCCTCCACCTCCGCCGCATCCGGCGAAGGCCCGATCCACTATGTCACCAGCAAGGCGGCGATCGTCGGGCTGACCCGTGGGCTGGCGCGCGAGGTCGCGCCGCGCGGCATCCGCGTCAACGCGATCCACCCCGGCCCGACCAACACGCCGATCATGCAAAGCGTCCCCGAAGATGCGGTGAAAGCGATGGAGGCCGCCGTCCCGCTCGGTCGGATGGCGCGGCCGGCGGAGATCGCCGCCGCAGCGGTGTTCCTCGCCAGTGACGATTCCTCCTACGCCACCGGCAGCGTCGTCACCGTCAACGGAGGCTCGTATTTTGTCTGAAGATCTTGCCGCGCGGATCGACCGGCTGGAATCGCTCGACGCGATCCGCCAGCTCCCCGCCAAATATGCCCTCGCGCTCGACATGCGCGATATGGACGCGATGGTCGGGCTGTTCCCCGCCGATGTCCGCGTCGGCAAGGAGACGAGCGGGCGCGAGGCGCTGCGCCGCTATCTCGATGAGACGATGCGGGTGCAGTTCAACGGCACCTCGCATCATATCGGCGGGCATATCATCGAATTCGACGATCCCGATCACGCGCGCGGCATCGTCTATTCGAAGAACGAGCATGAGACCGGCCCGGAATGGGTGATCATGCAGATGATGTATGTCGACGATTATGAGCGG
>JAFKLV010000403.1 GCA_017304125.1 Sphingomonadales bacterium | reverse complement strand
AGCGCGAGATCGGTGCCGGGCGCGACGAGATTGGCCATGCCGATTGGCGCCACCCCGAACGGCGCCGCGAAATGCTGGCCGAGCAAATCGACCGACAGATCGCGCGTCGTCGCCCCGGTCAGCACGCGCGGCAGCAGGCGGATGTCGTCCAATGCGCGGGCATTGCGGGCGAGCGCGCTTTCGCCCAGCGCACCGCCGTCGATGAAATCGAACGCGAAGCGCGGCAGCCGCCGTCGCGCGCGCCGGCGCAGCGCCGCGACATCCGCTGGAATGTTTGCGTCTCCCACCATTTCCACTGGCTTATCGCGCAACAACGGGCTTGACAACATGGTTTGTCATCCAACTATATATGCCAAGCGAAAATGAGGAGAGAGGGGTCTATGGCGGGCGCTGACGTGCGTGGAGGAGGGCGTCGGTTCGACCCCCGGCTGATGCTGGCATCGGGCACCGGGCTGGCGTTGCTCGCGACCCCCTTGCTATTGCTCGGCTGCGGCAATGCCGCGGTGCAATCGGGCAATGACGCGGCGCCGGCCGCCGCCGCCGCTGCTGCCGCGGGCGGCGAGCTGAGCGGCGGTCGCCCCAAATTCGGCCCGCCGCCGGGGATGAAATTGTTCCAGGACAATTGCGCCGCCTGTCATACCCAGGAGGGGATGAACATGGGCGGGCGCGCGATCCCGTCGATCCCCACGCTGCGCGGCATGTCGCCCGAGCGCATCTTCGACGTGATGCTCAACGGCAAGATGCAGGAACAGGCCGCCGCGCTCGATCGCGTGCAGAAGAAGCAGGTCGCCGAATTCCTCGGCGGGCGGCCGATGATGGATGCCGCCGGCACCGACGTGAAGACGATGTCGAACCGCTGCGCGACCAACCCGGCCTTCGCGCTGACCGCGGGCGACTGGAACGGCTGGAGTCCGCAGGGCAGCAGCAATGCGCGCTTCCAGAAGGCGGGCGGGGTCGCGGCGGGCGACGTGCCGAAGCTCAAGCTCAAATGGGCGTTCGGCGTGCCGCAGGCGGCGAGCATGTTCTCCCAGCCGGCGGCGGCGGGCGGGCGGCTGTTCTTCGGCAGCGACAATGGCACCGTCTATGGCATCAGCGGCGAGACCGGCTGCGCTTATTGGTCGTTCCACGCCGACAGCGGCATCCGCACCGCGCCGGTGGTCCAGCCGGTGACCGGGCAGAAAGAGAAATTCGCGGTCATCTTCGCCTCGCAATCGGGCACCGTGTTCGCGGTCGGCGCGCGCACCGGCGAATTGCTGTGGAAGACGCGGCCGTCGAGCGATCCGCACGGGCTGACCGGCTCGATCGCGGCATTCGACGGGCGGGTCTATATCCCCTTCACCGGCACCGAGACGCTGGCTGGCGCCAACCCGAAATATGAATGCTGCAAATCGAGCGGCGGGGTCGCCGCGATCGATGCCAGCACCGGCACATTGATCTGGTTCGCCTCGTCGATCCAGCAGCCGATCGTCTCGCGTGGCAAGAACGAGCTGGGCGTGCCGATGTGGGGCCCGTCGGGCGCGAGCGTGTGGAACACGCCGACCGTCGATGCCAAGCGCAAGCTGATCTATTTCGGCACCGGCAACAGCTATAACGAGCCGGCGGCGGCGACCTCGGATTCGATCGTCGCGATCGACATGGCGACCGGCAAGATCCGCTGGCATCATCAGGAAATCGCCGGCGACGCCTTCGTGCTCGGCTGCCCCGATACCGCCCCGGCGGGCAATCACTGCCCGAGCAAGATCGGGCCGGACTGGGATTTCGGCGGCGCCTCGGTGATCCTCAAGACGCTGCCGAACGGCAAGGATATCCTGATCGGATCGGGCAAGCACGGCATCGCGGTGGCGGTCGACCCGGATCAGCAGGGCAAGGTGGTGTGGCGCACCAGGCTTTACGCCGACAAGCCGCCGACCGCCGACGGGCTGGTCATCTTCGGCGGTGGGGCGGACGATCGCCATATCTATTATCCGCTCCAGCGTGCCGGCGGGGGCCTCACCGCGCTCGATCTCGCCACCGGCAAGCCGGCGTGGACCGCGACGCTCGACACCGACGGGCGCGGGCAGATCGGGCCGGCGAGCGTGATGCCCGGCGTGGTGTTCACCGGCGGCTGGGACGGCGTGCTGCGCGCGGTCGATCTGCAGGGCCGGGTGGTGTGGCGGTTCGATACGAAGCGCGATTTCCCGACGGTCAACGGCATCCCCGGCAAGGGCGGGTCGCTCGGCCAGGCGGGCGCGGTGGTGGCCAACGGGCGGGTCTATGTCGCCTCGGGCTATGTCGGGATGCAGAATGGCGCGGCGGGCAATGTGATCCTCGCCTTCGCGCCGCAATAAGGTGTGGTATCGCCCCGGCGTTGCGCCGGGGCGATACGCGATACCGACGATCAGCGCAGCCTGATCATTTCGGCGTGACGGTTGGCCATTTGATGCCGAGCTGGTCGAGATAGGTCGGGTATCTCTTCGGGTTATAATAATATTGTTCCATCTGCGGGCGCATCTCCCGCATCGTCTTCTCGTTGAGCCAGATCGCCGGCTTTTCGAGGATCGGCTGGTAGCTGTCGGTCTTGAGCTGGACGTTGGTGAAATAATCCTTGGCGT
Source organism: Sphingomonadales bacterium (assembly GCA_017304125.1). Lineage (GTDB taxonomy): Bacteria > Pseudomonadota > Alphaproteobacteria > Sphingomonadales > Sphingomonadaceae > Sphingomonas. The sequence goes on along the minus strand of JAFKLV010000403.1, from coordinate 8 downwards.
CGGCGAGC
>JAFKLV010000402.1 GCA_017304125.1 Sphingomonadales bacterium | reverse complement strand
GGTAAACGGCTTGAGCAGCCCCCAGCCGGTCGCATTGACCGCAACGTCGATCCGCCCGAGCTGCGCCTGCGCCGCCGCGACGAGCCCACGGATATCTTTCTCCTGCTCGATATCGCAGACCTGCGCGAGCGCACCGACCCGCGCCGCCACCTCACTAAGCGGCCCTTCGCGGCGCCCCGCAAGCATCAGCCGCGCGCCCTCGTCGGCGAAGCGCTGCGCGATATGTTCGCCGAGATTGCCGGGCGCGACGCCCAGGATCAGCGCCGTTTTTCCGCTCAACCGCCCCACACCCGTCTCCTTCACGCAAGCAGATATCTTTTGCGTACCTTCGCCCCGCTTTGCGCTACATTCAAGCATTGAAATTACGAATCAGGAGAGAGCGATGGACGATCGGCAAGCGATCGAAGTGGCGATGGCGACCTATTCGCAGGCACTCGACGCGCGCGACTGGCCGTTGCTCGATCAGGTGTTCGCCGATGACGTCGCGGCGGTGACGCTCGCCCCCGATCCGGTGCGCGGGCGCGCCAGTTTCGTCGCGATGATCCGCGGCTTCCTCGATACCTGCGGGCCGACGCAGCATCTGTTCGGCGCGACGCTGGCGACGGTCGACGGCGACACCGCGACCAGCATCACCCCGTTCCGCGCCTTTCACTGCGACCAGCTCTACGCGACGAACATTTACGAGGCGATCGGCCGCTATCACGTGCGCTGGCGGCGCACCGCCGAAGGCTGGCGCGCGACACGCTGGGAATATGCGCTCGCCGCGCATGTCGGCGATCCGTCGCTGCTCGGCGCGGCAATCCCTCAGGCTTCGTAAGAGAAGGAAATTCTATGTCGCTGCAAATGCTGCTGGACGAGCGCGCTATTCAACAGATCTACATCCGCTATTGCGAGATCGTCGACGGCAAGACCTTCGATGATCTCCACCAAGTCTTCGCCGCCGATGCGACCGGCGATTATACGCAGGCGCTCGGCCCCGGCGTGATCAGCCCGGACCGCGCCAGCCTGATCGCCTCGATGCACGCCAATCTCGGGCCGCAATCGAATTGCGGCGCGACGCATCACAATGTCGGCAATTTCCGCATCGCGGTCGACGGCGATACGGCGCGCGCGAAGGTGCATTATTATGCGGTGCATCTCGGCCAGGGTGACTTCCCCGGCGCGCTCTATTCGATGTGGGGGCAATATGACGATCTGCTCGTCCGCACCGCCGACGGCTGGCGGGTGAAAGCGCGCGTCTACACCTGCGCGCTGTCGCAAGGCCCGGTGGTGACGAGCGCGCGGGCCTGATTCCACCCGTCACCCCGGCCTTGAGCCGGGGTCCATCGGGAGGCTGGGAGCGGAGCAAGAGGCTCTAACCGCGGCGCCTGAGGCACAATGGATCCCGGCTCAAGGCCGGGATGACGGCGCGTTTCCGGGTAAGGTCAGCCCTGCAGCACGCTCCGCTCGAACGCGCAGAAGCTGTGGCATAGCCGCGTATCGACGATCCACTCCGGGCATTCCGGATCGAACCAGCGATCGACCCGCGCCCAATGATAGGGGTTGGTCATATACAGCCCGAGCAGCCCGCCGATATCGGCATATTCCTGCTCCCACACATGCGTCCACGCCCGCGCGCCGCGCGCCTTGGTCACCCGGCTCAGCCGCCAGTTGCGGATCGTGCCGATATAATGCGGCATCGCCAGCGTCTCGCTTTCGAACTGGCGCACCGTCGCCTCGGGGGTGCCGGGCTTCACCGCGAGCATCAGGCAGCGATAGACCCCGTTCCGCAGCCCCGGCTCGTGCGCGCCGCCGCCGATCGATGCGTAGACCGCGCTGTCGATATGCGCGATCGCCGGATCGGCCGGGACGGCCTCCCCGCCCATATCACGGTGGAGGATCAGGTCGCCGCCGTCAAACACCCCCGGCAAGGTCGGCTGGACGAGCGTCGCATCGCCGATGCCGCGCGCGAAGGCGTCGCGATCGGCGCCGGGCTGCAGCGTGATCAGCGCGGTGAATTTAGCCATTGCAGAGCGTCTCCACATCCTCGGGCGCGGCGGCGAAGCGGCGCGCGCGGCTGACCAGCCGGTCAGCCGTGGCCTGCCAGAAAGCCGTCGCGCCGGGATCGGCGCCGGCGGCGAGGCGCATGCCCCACCAGCCCGCCGCGCCCTCGACATTCCAGATGATCGTCAGCGTGTTGGGCTGATCGTCCATCCACAAGGGCGGGCTGACCAGCACGCGTTCGAGCACCATCCCGCGCGCCCGCGCACCGGGGGCATAATCGGCCATATAGGCAGCGAGCAGCCCCTTGCCCTGCCCCGGCAGCGCAACCAGCTCGTCGATGATCTGCACCGCGGTCATAGCGCCGCCACCTCGAGCACGATCTTGCCGCGGACATGCCCGCTCTCGACGCGGCGATGTGCGTCGGCGGTGTCGGCGAGCGGCAGCGCTTCGGTCGGCGCGGCGCGTACTTGCCCCGCGGCGCACATCGCCGCGAGCCCGGCGAGATGCTCCGGCTGCCGCATCACCGCGACCATATTGGACAGGATCGTCACGCCCTTCGCAGCAGCGGCGGCGACCTGTTCCGCGCTCGCCGCCGAGATCAGGGTCTCGATCTCGA
>JAFKLV010000373.1 GCA_017304125.1 Sphingomonadales bacterium | reverse complement strand
ATAAATGCCCCGGCGGGATTTCGGTCTGCACGCGCACCGGCAGTCCGTCGATGCTGCGGGTTCGCCCGGCGATCTTCTCCAGCCGTGCGGCGGGATCCTGTTGCGCGTGATATTTGACCAAAGTCTGCCGCTCGGCGGCGAGCGTCATCCGCGGCACGCCCCAGCCGCACGAGGTCTGCACATTGTCCACCGCGATCACGAAGATCTGGCGCTGGCCGGGAAGCGGGGGGAAATGCCCCGCGAGCGCGGGATAGCCCGCGTCGCCGGCGACGACGAAATGGCCGCGGCCGTAAATCCGCAGGATCAGCGCCGGATTGTCGAAGGCGCAGAACATGATCGTGATCCGCCCGTCGGCGGCGAGATGCGCCTGCGTCTCGTTGCCCGATCCGCCGAGGTCGAGATAGGCCACCTTGCCCGCATCGAGCACGCGGAACGTATCCATTCCCTTGGGGCTGAGATTGACGCGCCCCGCCGCGGCAGCGGTGGCGACGAAGAACATCGGCTGCTGCGCGATAAACGCGCGGTGATCATCGGTGAGCGCGGGGAAGAATTCGGCCATTGCGACAATTTGCTCCTGGCCCCGTTATAGCCCGAATTTCACGAAACGCGCGGCGATTTCCGGATTGATCGCCTTGGCCGCCGCGATATCGGCGTCGCCGCCGGCGGTGTCGCCATTGTGCCGGCGCGCCAGCCCGAGCCCGTATCGTGTCCAGGCATCCGTGGACGTCTCCGCTGCGGCCGCCTTGGCATAGGCCTCGACCGCTTCGGCGTAACGCCCTCGCCTAAGCTGGATCAGCCCGAGGCTGTCGAGATAGGCGGCCCTGGGGCCGTCGCGGCGGATCGCCTTGCGGCAATCGTCGAGTGCGCCCTCGATCATCTGATTGGCGAGCCCGCGCGCCCAACACCGTTCGTTGAGTACGCGGCCCAGCTTGCTGTCGTCGCTGTGAAGCCGGATCCAGCCGTCGAGCAACGCGAGCGCGCGATCAGGCTGGTCGAGATCGACAAAAAGGTTGGCGATCGTGCGTGCCTGATGCGAGCCCGCTGCCGCGATCGGTTCCGCGGCGGCGGCGTCGCGCTCGGCGGCGGCGCGGTCGTTGTTCGCGAGGCTGAGTTCCGCGCGCATCAGCAGCGCGTCGAGGTTCCTCGGCGCGAGCTTCAGCGCGCTGTCGAGATCCGCCGTGGCCAGCGCTGGCTTATCGCCCTGCAGGCGCCCTTCTGCGCGCGCGGTGTAATAATCAGCGTTGCTCGGATCGAGCCGGATCGCCGCGTCAAGATCCTCAATCCCCTTGGCGAGTTCGCCGCGCGAGAGGAAGGCGCGGCCGCGTAAGGCGAATTCAGCAGCGGTTTTCGGCGCGCTCGCCGCGTTGGCGGTATCGGCGCGTGGCTGCGCGGCGACACGCGGCGCATCCGAGAGCGAAAAGACCCGCCCGCCATTATAGGTGAAATAGAGTTTCTGCTGGCTGTTGGCGATGAACAGATGATGCGCGAGGAAGAAATCCACTCCCAGCAGCATTTCGGGACCATCGGGATTGCCCGCGCTGATATCGCCGTCCATGATCTGCATCCGCGCGCGCTGGATGGTTTCACTGCCGATCGAATAAGACGCGATCTGCGCGGTCCACGATCGATAGGATTTCGTGCCGAACCCGCTCGTCGCATAGCTCGCCTTCACGTCGCTCGCATTGAGGTCGATCCCCGCGCGTTCCGCGGCGCGGCGGCTGATCAGCGTCGAGGGCGCGCCGGTATCGAGCAGCGCCTTCACCCGCTGGCCATTGACGATCACGTTGACGATTATGTGATAATTGTAGCGATTTCCGGTGGGTACCAGGTCGGCGATATTGTAATTTCCGTCCTTCGCCCAATAGGCGAGGCCATATTTCCGGCAGTCGGTGGTTTTCATCAGCGAAAATTGACCGTGCGCCAGATCGACCTCGGCATCCGCGAAATTGAGCAAATTGGCGCCGATCAGCCCGGTGCCGGTGTCGGACCCACCGACGAGAAATTCGATATTGTGGAGCGTCGTGCCGAGGATACCGAAATCCTTGACCCGCGCGATGTCGACGGAGACGCGCCCGCCGATTCCGACCATATAGAAACCGGCTGGCGCGGCGCTCGTCTTGAGCGACAACGCGTCCGCCGTCGCGCGCGACATGGTGCTGAAGAACGCGCCGGTATCGAGGATGAAGCGCTTGTCCTCCCCGTTGATCTTCACCTGCGTCGTCGGGCGCATGCCGACCATCTCCACCGGCAGCGTGCCGTATTTGGCGATCTTGCACTCCTCTGCCCGGGCTGTGCCGACAGGCAGCAGCACCGCAGCCGCGATCGCCGCGGTTGTCCCCCGTATATGAGGCATATTATGCCCCTCCCCCTTTTCTGTTCCCGATCGGATGGTGGCGGGGGAAGCGGCTAAAATCCACCAGATAAGAGTTCAAACTTAATTGGAACCACGCCGCCCGCTCGAGGCCGGCCCTCAGGCGGCGGTGCCGCCGACCGTCAGCCCCTCGACCAGCAACGTCGGCTGGCCGACCCCGGCGGGGACGCTCTGCCCGGCCTTGCCGCACATCCCGACGCCCTCGTCGAGCGCGAAATCATTGCCGACGCCGAGCACCTTGGTCAGCACCGTCGGGCCGTCGCCGATCAGCGTCGCGCCCTTGATCGGGGCGCCGATCTTGCCGTTCTCGACGCGATACGCCTCGGTGCAGGAGAAGACGAACTTGCCCGAGACGATATCGACCTGCCCGCCGCCGAACGATTTGGCGAAAATGCCGTTCTTCACGCGCGACAGCAATTCGGCGGGATCGTCCTTGCCTGCCTTCATGAAGGTGTTGGTCATCCGCGGCATCGGCGCATGGGCGAAGCTTTCGCGGCGGCCGTTGCCGGTCGGCGCGACCCCCATCAGCCGCGCGTTGAGCCGATCCTGCATATAGCCCTTGAGGAAGCCGTCCTCGATCAGCACGGTCTCGCCGGTCGGCGTGCCCTCGTCGTCGATCGTCAGGCTGCCGCGGCGATCGCGAATCGAGCCGTCGTCGACCACCGTCACCCCGCGCGCGGCGACCTGCTCGCCGATCCGGCCGGAGAAGGCCGAGGTGCCCTTGCGGTTGAAATCGCCCTCCAGCCCGTGGCCGATCGCCTCGTGCAGCAGCACGCCGGGCCAGCCCGGCCCGAGCAAAACGGTGAATTCGCCTGCCGGTGCGTCGACCGATTCGAGATTGACCAAGGCCTGCGCCAGCGCCTCGTCGATCGCGCGGTTCCAGGTCGCCGCGTCGAACAGCGAATCGTAGAGATAGCGCCCGCCGATCCCGAACGTGCCGGTCTCGCGGCGGCCGTTCTGCTCGACGACGATCTGGACGTTGAGCCGCACCAAAGGGCGCACGTCGGTGGCGACAAAGCCGTCGGGGCGGACGATCTCGACCACGCTCCACGTCCCCGACAGCCCGACCGAGACCTGCGCGACGCGCGGATCGCGCGCGCGGGCGGCGGCGTCGATCGACTGGCACAGGTTCACCTTGTCGGCGAACGGCACCAGATCGAGCGGATCGGCATCGGTGTAGAGATGGTGGTTGGTGCCCTGGGGCGGCGGCGCCTTGGCGTCCTTCGACGGATCGATCAGCGCCATCGTCTCGGCGGCGCGGCGAATCGCCGCTTCGGAAAGCTCGCTGGCGTGGGCGAAGGCGGTCATCTCGCCCGAGACAGCGCGCAAGCCGAAGCCCGAATGGGTGTCGTAGCTCGCGGTCTTGAGCCGCCCGTCATCGAAGCCGAACGCCTCCGACTTGCGATATTGCAGGTACAGCTCGCCGTCGTCGGCGGCGGACAGCGCATCGGCGGTGAGTCGCGCTGCGGCCGCGGGGTCGAGCGTGTCGCGATACAGGAACGAGCGGGGATCGGTGGCGGTCATTGCCGCTAGATAGGTATTAAACCCGCCCCGGCAAAGCGGGAATGGTTTGGCGAACCGCTTCCCTCACATGATCGTCATTCACGCGAAGGCGGGTATCCATTCCGGCTGGCCTATCGGATCAAGCCGCACCCTCAGCGCGAATGGATCCCCGCCTTCGCGGGGATGACGGAAGGGGGCTTAGCGCCCCGCGCTGTCGCCGTGATCGGGCAAGGTCGACTGGTCGACCCCGTCGGCCGGGCCGCCGATCAGCACGAAGCGGCGGTCGCAATAGCCGCAATCGCTATAGCCGCTTTCGTCGATCTCCAGCCACACGCGCGGATGGCCGAGCGCGGCGGGGATACCGTCATGCGCGCCGTCGCAGGCGACGCGGCGGTGGGAAACGCGGGTGACTTCAGGAGGCGGCAACATGGTTCCCGCGATTAGCAAGGCCGGCGCGCCCTAGCAATCACCCGCAGCGCACCGTAAATGCCGCGGCATGACAGACGCTGCCATCGCCATCCGGGATCTCTCCAAGACCTATGAGGGCGGCAAGCGCGCGCTCGACGGCGTGACCTTCGATGTGCCGCAGGGCACGATCTTCGGGCTGCTCGGGCCGAATGGCGCCGGCAAGTCGACGCTGATCAACATTCTCGCCGGGCTGGTGCGCAAGACCAGCGGCACCGCCTCGATCTGGGGCTTCGACATCGATGCGCATCCGCGCAATGCCAAGGCGTCGATCGGCATCGTCAATCAGGAAATCCTGTTCGATCCCTTCTTCACCCCGCTCGAGACGCTGGAGATTCAGGCCGGCCTCTATGGCGTGCCCAAGGCGCAGCGGCAGTCGATGGAATTGCTCCGCGCGGTGCATCTGGAGGACAAGGCCAATGCCTATGCCCGCACGTTGTCGGGCGGCATGAAGCGGCGGCTGATGGTGGCCAAGGCGATGGTCCATTCGCCGCCGGTGCTGGTGCTCGACGAGCCGACCGCGGGCGTCGATATCGAGCTGCGCCAGCAATTGTGGCATTACGTCCGCCAGCTCAACGAGCGCGGCGTGACGGTGGTGCTGACGACGCATTATCTCGAGGAAGCCGAGCAATTGTGCGATCGCATCGCGATCATCAACCACGGCCGGCTGATCGCCAACGAGCCGACTCGCGAACTGGTTGGCAAGGCGCAGGAGAAAGTGGTCGCGGTGACGGTCGATCGCGATCTCGTCGCGCCGCCGGTCGCCCCGGCGTTCGACCGGATCGTGCTCAAGGGCGAGCGGACGCTGGAAATCACCTATCAGAAGGACAAGGTGAACGCGGGCGAAGTGCTCGCCGCGGTGCAGGGCGCCGGGCTGGGGATCGTCGACGTGTCGACCAAGGAAGCCGATCTGGAGGATGTGTTCCTCAACCTGACCCGCGCGGCGATCGGGTAACTTGCCACCACCGTCACCCCGGCCTTGAGCCGGGGTCCATCGGGAGGCAGGCGCCGGGCAAGCGGTTCTGGCCGCAGGGTCTGAGGCACGATGGATCCCGGCTCAAGGCCGGGATGACGGCCGATCAATCCTCCCGCTTAGCCCCATCCAGCAAGCGTTCGGCGCGTTCTTTCTCCGCGCGGTCGGCGTCTTTCTCCGCTTTGGTGCGCCCGAAGGCGGCGCGGTTGGTAGCGGCGGTCGCGGCCTCGGAGGCGCGGCGTTTCGCCTTGCGCGCCACGCGGAGGTTGACCACCTCGCCCATCAGATGCGGACGTCCTTGGCGATTGCGTCGAGCAGGCCGTTGACGAATCCGGCCTCGCGCCGGTCGTAGAAAGCATGCGCGACATCGACATATTCGTTGATCGCGGTGCCCACCGCGACATCGGCGCGCGCGAGCAGCTCATAGGTGCCGCACCGCAGGATCGCCTTCATCGGCTTGTCGAGTCGCGCCAGCGTCCAGCCCTGCAGCCGCGGTTCGATCAGCGTGTCGATCTCGACCGCGCGGGTGATCGCGCCATTGACGATATCGTCGAAGAACAATTGGTCCGCCTCGGCATATTCGGCGTCCTCGATCGTCGCGCCGAGCCGGTGCTGGTGGAATTCGTGGATCAGCGCCGCCACCGGCGTCTTTTCCATCTCATGCTGATAGAGCGCCTGGACGGCGGCGAGGCGCGCGGCGGCGCGGGCCTTGGATCGGGCTGCGGTACGGGACATGACGCGCCTTTAGGCGCGATGTTACCCCTTGGCCAGACGCAGTGCCACCGAAGCGGCATGCGCGGGCAGCCCCTCGGCATTGGCGAGCGCGACCGTCGCCGGGCCGAGCTTGCCGAGCGCAGCGGCGTCGAGTTCGAGGAAGCTCGTCCGCTTCATGAAATCGGTGACGCCCAGCCCGCTGGAGAATCGCGCGCGGCGCCCGGTGGGCAGGACGTGATTCGGCCCGGCGACATAATCGCCGATCGCCTCGGGCGTATGCCGGCCGAGGAAGGCCGAGCCGGCGTGACGCAGCAGATCGAACAAGGCGCGCGGCGCGTCGGTCGCGATCTCGACATGTTCGGGGGCGAGCCGGTCGGTCAGCGGGCAGGCATCGGCCAGCGTCGGCACGAGGATGATCGCGCCATTCGCGTCCCACGCGATCCGCGCGGTCTCGCCGGTCGGCAAGGTGGCGAGCTGGCGCTCGACCGCCGCCGCGACGCGATCGGCGAACGCGGCATCGTCGGTGAACAGGATCGACTGGGTGGTCACGTCATGCTCGGCCTGGCTCAGCAGGTCGGCGGCGATCCATTCGGGATCGTTGGCGCCGTCGGCGATCACCACGATCTCGCTCGGCCCGGCGACCATATCGATCCCGACCACGCCATAGACCTGCCGCTTCGCCTCGGCGACCCAGGCATTGCCCGGTCCGGTGACGACATCGACCCGCGCGATGCGATCGGTGCCCCACGCCAGCGCGGCGATCGCCTGTGCCCCGCCGACGCGCCACACTTCGTCCGCCCCGGCAAGATGCGCTGCGGCGAGCACGAGCGGATTGACCTCGCCGCCCGGCGTCGGGGTCACCACCACCAGCCGCTCGACCCCCGCGACCTTGGCGGGGATCGCGTTCATCAGCAGCGTCGAAGGATAAGCCGCGCGTCCGCCGGGCACATACACCCCGGCCGCATCGACCGCGCGCCACCGCGCGCCGAGCGTCACCCCGGCATCGTCGGTGAACGACAGATCGTCGGGGCGCTGCTTGGCGTGATAGGCGCGGATGCGCGCGGCGGCGAGTTCGAGCGCTTCGCGCAGATCGGGGGCGAGCGCGGCAAAGGCGGCGGCGCAATCCGCGGCGTCGATGCGCCAGCCGGTCTGATCGAGATCGTGGCGATCGAGCTTCTGCGTCAGCGCGCGCAGCCCGGCATCGCCTTCGTCGCGCACTTTGCGCAGGATCGCGGTGACGTCGCGCGCGACATCGGCATCGGATTCGCGCCGCGCATCGACCAAAGCGGCGAAATCCGCCGCGAAGCTGGCGCTGCTGGCGTCGAGCCGGATCATGCCTCGACCGCGCGCCGGAAGGCTTCGACCAGCGGCACCACCCCGGCACGCGTCTTCATCGCGGCACGGTTGACGATCAGCCGCGAGGAAACGTCCATGATCCGCTCGACTTCGACGAGGCCGTTTTCCTTGAGCGTCCGCCCCGACGAGACGAGATCGACGATGCGCGGCGCGAGGCCGAGCGTCGGCGCCAGTTCCATCGCGCCGTTGAGCTTGATGCATTCCGCCTGCACCCCGCGGCGCGCGAAATGCTCCTCGGTGACATGCGGATATTTGGTCGCGACGCGGACATGGCTCCAGCCGCGCGGATCGTCGCGCGCCGCCATTTCGGCCGGTTCGGCAATCGACAGCCGGCAATGCCCGATCGCGAGATCGACCGGCGCGTAAAGCTCGGAATAAGCGAATTCGGCCAGCACGTCCGATCCGACGATGCCGAGCTGCGCCGCGCCATGCGCGACGAAGGTCGCGACATCGAACGCGCGGACGCGGATCAGCTCGATCTCGGGGGTCTGCGTCGCGAAACGCAGCGCGCGGCTGTCCTCGTCGCCGAATGCGGCTTCGGGAACGATGCCGGCACGGGCGAGCAACGGCAGTGCCTCGCTCAGGATGCGGCCCTTGGGGACGGCGATGACGATCGGTTCGCTCACGGGCGCGGCCTTTACGCGGGGGGGCGGGGAGGCGCAATACGAGTGCAGGAGGATCGGCGAATGGCGACGGAAGAGAATAATCGCGACGCGTTCCACATTCAGGAATTTTACTGCCGCCACATGGATGCCCCGATGTACGCGCGTCTCTGCGCCGCGATCGCCGACGGGCTGACGCGCGAGAGCCGCACCGGGGCGCGGGTGCTCGACTGGTCGGGCGAGCCCACCCGCGAGGCCTTGCCGTTGCGGCTGTGCGGCGGGCTTCACGCTTTGGTCCGCGCCGGGCGCGATGCCGGGCTGGCGGCGGTGTTCGCCGGCGAGGTGACCGAGCCGGCGGCGATCGCGGCCGCGGTCAATGCCGCGCTGATCGCGCATGACGATACCATCTTCTCCTGGCTCGACGGGCCGCCGCAGACCAATGAGCCGGGGCGCTCGGGCGCGCTGATCGTCGGGCTGATGGAAATCGCGCGACGCCACGGGCCGAAGATCGAATTGCTCGAAATCGGATCGAGCGCGGGGCTCAACCTGCTGATCGATCGCTATGCCTTCGATCTCGGCGGGGTGCGGCTGGGGCCAGCCGATTCGCCGGTGACGATTCGCCCCGAATGGCGCGGCGAGCCGCCCGCGCCGGTTGACCTCGATATCGTTTCGGTGCGCGGTTGCGACGTCCAGCCGCTCGACGCCACCGATCCGGCGGTCGAGACGCGGCTGCTCGCTTATGTCTGGCCCGAGACCCCGGCGCGCGCGGCGCGACTCGGCCATGCGATCGCGATGCAGCGCGCGCGCGGCGTCGATCTGGTGCGCGCCGATGCCGCCGACTGGCTCGAGGCGCGGCTTGCCGAGCCGCAGGCGGCGGGGGTCACGCGGGTGCTGATGCATTCGGTGGTGTGGCAATATCTCCCCGAGGACAGCGCCAACCGCATCCGCGCGGCAATGGCCGCCGCCGGCGCGCGCGCGACCGCCGAGCGCCCGCTCGGCTGGGTGATGATGGAGCCGAATCGCGCCTTCGCGCAGCAGATCGTGCGGGTGAAGAGCTGGCCGGGGCATGACGAATGGGATGTGCTGGCGACCGCGCATGCCCATGGCACCTGGGTGCGCAACGGCATCCTCGATGAGGACCGCGTCGGCTATAACCTTCCCGAGTCCGCCAAGGTCGAGGCCGGCTGAGCCGCTTGGTTGCAATTTGCGGGCGCCGACGCTAAAGGCCCCGCTTCCCGCGCGAGGATCAAGACGAACGGCCCGGCCACAAGGGCTGCCGCGGCCGTTTGGCCCTCGCCCGAACAGAAAGGACGAAAATGCCCAAGCTCAAGACCAAGAGCGGCGTGAAGAAGCGCTTCAAGCTCACCGCGACCGGCAAGATCAAGCACGGCGTGGCCGGCAAGCGCCACCGCCTCATCAGCCACAACGGCAAGTATATCCGCCAGAACCGCGGCACCAGCGTGCTGTCGGACGCCGACACGAAGACCGTGAAGGCCTGGGCGCCTTACGGCCTGAACTGAGGAGACGGGAACAATGGCACGCGTCAAGCGGGGCGTAACCACCCGCGCCAAGCACAAGAACATTCTCGCGGCAGCCAAGGGCTATCGCGGTCGTCGCAAGAACACGATCCGCGTCGCGCGGCAGGCGGTCGAAAAGGCCGGCCAGTACGCGTATCGCGACCGCAAGGTGAAGAAGCGCACCTTCCGCGGCCTGTGGATCCAGCGCATCAACGCCGGCGTTCGCGCCGAAGGGCTGACCTACAGCCAGTTCATGCATGGTCTGAAGCTGGCCGGCATCGAGCTGGACCGGAAGGTGCTGGCCGACATCGCGATGCACGAAGGTGAGGCGTTTACCGCCATCATCGCGCAGGCGAAGGCGGCTCTGCCCCAGGCCGCCTGAGGCGACCTCGCGCGCAAGCAGAAAAGGGGCGTCGGTGGTCTAGGCCACCGGCGCCCTTTTCGTTTCTTCCCCTCGTCATTCCCGCGAAGGCGGGAATCCATTCACGCGGAACGCAGTAATGGAGCGACGGCCGAGCGTTTACATCCTGTCGAGCGGCCGCCACGGCACGCTCTATATCGGGGGGACATCGAATCTGATGGCGCGGCTGGCTCAGCACCGTGATGGATTGATCGAGGGCTTCACCAGCCGCTACGGGGTGGCACGGCTGGTCTGGTTCGAAGCGGCGGATACGATGGAAGCGGTGATCCGCCGCGAGAAGCAGTTGAAGAAGTGGAACCGGGACTGGAAGTTGCGGCTGATCGAGGAAACGAACCCGGATTGGGCCGATCTGGCGATTGGCCTCGGTTTCGATCCGATCGATCCGACAGCGTGAATGGATTCCCGCCTTCGCGGGAATGACGGAGTGAGAAGTGGCTGAACTCGACCCTCAAGAACATCTGATCGATCAGATCAATCAGAGCGAGACGCTCGAACAACTCGAGGCGCTACGCGTCGGGGCGTTGGGTAAGAACGGCTCTATCACCGCTTTGCTCAAGACGCTCGGCGGGATGTCGCCCGAGGAGCGCCAGTCGCAAGGGCCGCGGATCAACGGGCTGCGCGAGGCCGTCGCCGGCGCGATCGCGACGCGCAAGGCGGCGCTCGACGCGTCGGCGCTCGATGCGCGGCTGGCGAGCGAGCGGCTCGACATGACCTTGCCGGTCGACAGTGCCGCGGCCGGGACGATCCACCCGGTGAGCCAGGTGATGGACGAGCTGGCGGAAATCTTCGCCGATCTCGGCTTCGCAGTGGCGACGGGGCCGGAGATCGAGGACGATTGGCACAATTTCTCCGCGCTCAACATCCCGGAAAGCCATCCGGCGCGCGCGATGCACGACACCTTCTATTTCCCCGATCAGCCGGGCGGCGAGCGCAAGATGCTGCTGCGCACGCATACCTCGCCGGTGCAGATCCGCACGATGCTGGCCGAAAAGCCGCCGATCCGTATCATCGCGCCGGGGCGCACCTATCGCTCGGACAGCGATGCGACCCACACGCCGATGTTCCATCAGGTCGAGGGGCTGGTGATCGACAAGGGGATCACGCTCGGCCATCTCAAATGGACGCTGGAGACCTTCCTCAAGGCGTTCTTCGAGCGCGACGATATCGTGCTGCGGCTGCGCCCGTCCTATTTCCCGTTCACCGAGCCCTCGGCCGAGGTCGACGTCGGCTATACGCTGGAGAAGGGCAAGCGCGTGATCGGCGGTTCCGGCGGCGGCTGGATGGAAGTGCTCGGCTCGGGGATGGTCCATCCCAAGGTGATCGCCGCCTGTGGGCTCGATCCCGATGAGTGGCAGGGTTTCGCCTTCGGCTGCGGGATCGATCGGCTGGCGATGCTCAAATATGGCATGGACGACCTCCGCGCCTTCTTCGACGGCGATATCCGCTGGCTGAAACATTACGGATTCTCGGCGCTCGACGTGCCGACGCTGAGCGGGGGAGTCGGCGCATGAAGTTCACGCTGGGCTGGCTCAAGGAGCATCTCGAAACGCAGGCGACGCTCGATGATATCCTCGTCGCGCTCACCCGCATCGGGCTTGAGGTCGAGGGCGTCGACAATCCGGGCGAGAAACTTGCCGCATTCCGCATCGCCAAAGTGCTGACCGCCGAGCGTCATCCGCAGGCTGATAAGCTGCAGGTGCTGAGCGTCGATGCCGGAGACGGCCCGTTGCAGGTGGTGTGCGGCGCGCCCAATGCGCGCGCGGGGCTGGTCGGCGTGTTCGGCATGCCCGGCGCGACCGTTCCGGCGAACGGCATGGTGCTCAAGGTCGCGGCGATTCGCGGGGTCGAATCGAACGGCATGATGTGTTCGAGCCGCGAGCTTGAGCTGGGCGACGAGCATGACGGGATCATCGAGCTGCCCGCCGATGCCCCGATCGGCACCGCTTATCCCGCTTATGCCGGGCTCGACGATCCGGTGATCGATGTCGCGATCACGCCGAACCGGCAGGATTGCATGGGGGTGCGCGGGATCGCGCGTGATCTGGCGGCGGCCGGGCTGGGGACGCTGCGTCCGCTCGCCGACGTCTATCGCGTCGAGGCGATCGCCCCGGTGCCGGGCGACGGCCCCGCGCCCGATGTGCGCACCGACGATGCCGAGGGTTGCCCGGCGTTCTACGCGCAGGCGGTGTCGGGCGTCACCAACGGCGCCGCGCCGGCGTGGATGCGCCAGAAGCTGACCGCGATCGGGCAGAAGCCGATCTCGGTGCTGGTCGACATCACCAATTTCGTCTCGATCGATCTCGGGCGTCCGCTCCACGTCTATGACAAGGCGAAGCTCAGCGGCGGGCTCGTCGCGCGGCGCGCGCGCGACGGGGAGACGGTGCTCGCGCTCAACGGCAAGAGCTATACGCTCGATGCGACGATGACGGTGATCGCGGACGACAGCCACGTCCACGATATCGGCGGGATCATGGGCGGCGAGGATTCGGGGGTGTCGGAAACGACCACCGACGTGATCATCGAATGCGCCTATTTCGATCCCGATCATATCGCGCGCACCGGGCAGAAGCTCGCGCTGACCAGCGACGCGCGGCAGCGTTTCGAGCGCGGGGTGGACCCCGCGTTCCTCGACGATGGCCTCGCGATCGCGACGAAGCTCGTGCTCGATCATTGCGGCGGCACCGCCTCGGCGATCACCCGCGCGGGCGAAGCCCCGCTCGGCACACGCAGCTATGCCTATGATCCGGCGCGGACCGAGACGCTCGGCGGGCTCGCGGTTGCGCCCGAGCAGCAGCGCACAATCCTCGAATCGCTCGGCTTCACCGTGACGGCGGACTGGCAGGTCTCGCCCCCGACGTGGCGGCGCGATATCGACGGCACCGCCGATCTGGTCGAGGAAGTGATCCGCATCGTCGGGATCGACAATGTTCCTTCGACCCCGCTCGAACGCGCCCCCGGCGTCGCCAGGCCCACCGCCAGCGCCGAGCAGAAGCTCGAACGCCGTATCCGTCGCGCGGCTGCCGCGCGCGGGCTCGACGAGGCGGTGACGTGGAGCTTCCTCGCCGAGAAGGAAGCCGTGGTGTTCGGCGGCGGCGCGTGGACGCTGGCCAATCCGATCAGCGAGGATCTCAAGGTGATGCGCCCCTCGCTGCTGCCGGGGCTGCTCTCCGCCGCGGCGCGCAATGCCAAGCGCGGGGCGGGGTCGGTGCGGCTGTTCGAGATCGGGCGGCGCTATCTTGCCGATGCCGAGCGGCCGACCTTGGCGCTGGTGTTCGCGGGGGATCGCCGTCCGCGCGGCTGGCGTGACGGCAAGGCGGCGGCGTTCGACGCGTTCGACGCCAAGGCGGAGGCGCTGGCGCTGCTCGCCGCGGCCGGTGCCCCGATCGAGAATCTGCAGGTGTTCGGTGAGGCGGGGGATGCGTGGCATCCCGGCCAGTCGGGCACGTTGCGGCTCGGGCCGAAGACGGTGCTTGCGGCATTCGGCATGCTGCATCCGCGGACGATCGCGGCGTTCGATCTCGACGGCGCGGTGGCGGCGGTCGAGCTGTATCTCGATGCGCTGCCGGCCAAGCGCGGCGGCGGCGGGTTCATGCGCCCGGCCTATACCCCGCCCGCGCTCCAGCCGGTACGGCGCGATTTCGCCTTCCTCGTCCCCGAGGAGGTGACCGCCGATGCCTTGGTCCGCGCGACCAAGGGGGCGGACAAAGCGGCGATCGTGTCGGCGCGGGTGTTCGATCTGTTCACCGGCGCGGGGGTCGAGGCGGGGCAGAAGTCGGTCGCGCTGGAGGTGGTGCTCCAGCCGGGCGACAAGAGCTTCACCGATGCCGAGCTGAAGGCGATCGCCGACAAGGTGGTCGCTGCCGCGGCGAAGCAGGGCGCCGTGCTGCGTGGCTGAACCGGTCATCATCGCGGGCGACGGGCTTTCGGCGACGATCAACGCGCTCGGCGCGGAACTGACGTCGCTGAAAGATGCCGCCGGCCGCGAATTGATGACCGATGCCGACCCGGCGTTCTGGACTGGCCACGCGCCGCTGCTGTTCCCGGTGGTCGGCAAGCCCGCGAGCGAAACGATCCGAGTCGACGGCCGCGGCTATGCAATGAAGCAGCACGGCTTTGCGCGGCGCACGCTGTTCGCACTGACCGAGCAGGCGGCCGATCGCGCGACCTTCGAGCTGACCGACAGCGCCGAGACGCGCGCGATCTATCCCTTCGCCTTCCGGCTGCAAGTGACGTTCAGCATCGCCGGCGCGACCTTGTTGGTCGATGTGTCGATCGACAATCCGGGCGACGTGCCGTTGCCCGCGAGCTTCGGCTTCCACCCCGCGTTCGCCTGGCCGCTGCCCGGCGGCGGCGCGAAGGAGGCGCATCGCATCATCTTTTCGGCCGACGAGCCCGAAGCCTTGCGCCAGATCGATGCCGGCGGGCAGATCGCGCCCGCGCGACGCGCCACGCCGCTCGACGGCCGCACGCTCAGCCTGCGCGACGATCTGTTCACGCAGGACGCGCTGATCTGGGACCGGCTCCATTCGGATCGCGTGACCTATCACGGCGAGGGCGGCGCGCGGCTTGAGATTGCATTCCCCGATACGCCGATGCTCGGCATCTGGAGCAAGCCGGGCGCGCATTTCGTGTGCATCGAGCCGTGGCACGGCATCGCCGATCCGGCCGGCTTCACCGGCGATTTCCGTGACAAGCCCGGCGTGTTCGAGATCCCGCCCGGCGCGGCGAAGCGGATCGCGATGCGCGTGACTCTGCTCGCCGAATCGTAACTAGGCGCGCTTTTTCCTTATCGCATTCCTATTTTCCGGCCTCACGAAAGCCCGAGCCATGACTTCTCCCCGCCGCACCTTCGCGATCATCTCGCACCCTGACGCCGGCAAGACCACGCTGACCGAAAAATTGCTCTATGTCGGCGGCGCGATCCATCTCGCCGGCGAGGTCAAGGCGCGCGGCGCCAACCGGCGGGCGCGATCGGACTGGATGAAGATCGAGCAGCAGCGCGGCATCTCGGTCACCTCGTCGGTGATGACGTTCGAGAAAGACGGCGTCACCTTCAACCTGCTCGATACGCCGGGGCACGAGGATTTCAGCGAGGATACCTATCGCACGCTCACCGCGGTCGATTCGGCGGTGATGGTGATCGACGCCGCGCGCGGCATCGAAACCCAGACGCGCAAATTGTTCGAAGTGTGCCGGCTGCGCTCGGTGCCGATCATCACCTTCGTCAACAAGGTCGATCGCGAGGGGCGCAGCGCGTTCGAACTGCTCGACGAGATTGCCGATGTGCTCGCGCTCGATGTCGCGCCGATGACCTGGCCGGTGGGGATGGGGGGGACGTTCGAGGGCGTGCTCGATCTCAAGCGCTGGTCGATCAGCCGGCCGGAGGGCGACAGCCGCAATTTCCAGGGCAAGGTCGATGCCGAGCCGATCCTCCCCGATGAGGTGCGCGAGGAAGTCGAGCTGGCGCAGGCGGGCTATGCCGAATTCGATGCCGAGGCCTATCGCAACGGCGATCTCACCCCGGTCTATTTCGGCTCCGCGCTCAAGGATTTCGGCCCGGCTGAGCTGATCGCGGCGCTTGCCGAACATGCCCCGCCGCCGCGCGCGCAGCCGGCCGAGCCGGCGCCGATCGGCCCGGAGGAAAAGGAAGTCACCGGCTTCGTGTTCAAGGTGCAGGCCAATATGGACCCGCAGCACCGTGACCGCATCGCCTTCATGCGGCTGTGCTCGGGCACGTTCAACCGCGGCATGAAGCTGACCCCGACCGGGCATGGCAAGCCGATCGCGGTCCATTCGCCGATCCTGTTCTTCGCGCAGGATCGCGAAATCGCCGATGAGGCCTATCCGGGCGATATCATCGGCATCCCCAACCACGGCACCTTGCGGGTGGGGGACACTTTGTCCGAGCGTGCCGCGGTGCGCTTCACCGGCCTGCCCAATTTCGCGCCCGAAATCCTGCGTCGCGTGGTGCTCAAGGATCCGACCAAGACCAAGCAGTTGCGCAAGGCGCTCGACGATATGGCCGAGGAAGGGGTGACGCAGGTCTTCTACCCCGAGATCGGGTCGAACTGGATCATCGGTGTGGTCGGGCAGCTCCAGCTCGACGTGCTGATCTCGCGGCTGGAGGCGGAATATAAGGTCGCCGCCGGGCTGGAGCCGGCGCCGTTCGATACCGCGCGCTGGATCTCATCCGACGATGCCGGGGCGCTCAAGGATTTCACCGATATCAACCGTAGCGCGCTGGCCAAGGATCGCGACGGCAACCCGGTGTTCCTCGCCAAGAGCGCGTGGGAAGTGGGCTATGTCGCCGATCGCTACCCCAAGGTGAAATTCGCCGCGACGCGCGAGCGTTAAGCGGCGGCTGGTTCCTCGATCCAGCCGCGCCGCACCGCGCGGACGGCGAACACGCCGAGCACCGCCGCCACGAGGTAGAAGCCGGCGCCGATGATCGCGGCATAGCGCAGCGAATCCGCGCCATATTGCGCCTTGAGCGCGACCGACATCGTGCCGAGCAACCACGGCCCGAGGCCGAGCCCGACGAGGTTGTTGATCAGCAGGAAGGTCGCCGAGGCGCTGGCGCGCATCTGCGGCGGGGCGAGGTGTTGCACCGCGGTGTTGAGCGGGCCGAGCCACAGGATGTTGAGCGCGTTGGGGATCAACAGGCAGAACCACGCCAGCACCGGCGACGGCGTCAGCAGCCCGAGCATGAAGGTCGGCGCGGTGATCGCCCAGGCGATCGCCGGCAGCCGCGGATACCAGCCGCGATCGGCGCGCCCCAAGCGGTCGGCGAGCACCCCGCCGAGGAACACCCCGCCCGCGCCGCCGGTCAGCAGCAATGATCCCATGAACTGCCCGGCGGTGATCAGGCTCCAGTCGAAGCGCGTCATCAGGATCTTGGGCACCCACAAGGCAAGGCCATAGCCGGCGAGCGAGCTGCATCCGGCGGCAAAGGCCATCAGCCAGAAGGCAGGCTTGGCGGCGAGGATCGGGAACACTGCCCACAGCGCGACACGCTGTGCCGCCGGGGCGGGGGTGGCGGGCTTGGCGCGGTCGTGGACGATCCACATGAAGAAAGGCGCGATCACGATCCCGGCGATGCCGACGGTGAAGAATGCCACCCGCCAGTTGACCAGCGTGGCGATATAGGCGCCCGCCAACACCCCCACGGCGAGCCCGATCGGGATGCCCATCGAATAGATGCCGAGCGCGCGCGCGCGGCGCTCGATCGGATAATAATCGGCGATCAGCGCATAGGATGGCGCAACGCCGCCGGCCTCGCCGACCCCGACCCCCATGCGATAGGCGAACAGGCTCCAGAAGCTGCCCGCCATGCCGCACAAGGCGGTGAAGCCACTCCACACGATCAGCGCGGTGGCGATCACCCGCGCCTTGCCGACGCGATCGGCGAGCAAGGCGAAAGGCACGCCGAGGATCGAATAGAGGATCGCGAAGGGCGGGCCGCCGATCAGCCCGAATTGCGCATCGTCGAGCTTGAGCTCGGCCTGGATCGGCTGCGCGAGGATCCCGAGAATCTGTCGATCGAGGAAGTTGAAGGCATAGACCACCAGCAGCATCGCCAGCACCAGCCGCGGATAGCCCGGCCGTTCGCGATCGATCATCGCCTCTCCTCTCCCGACACAAAAAGGGGCCGGACGTTGCCGGCCCCGTCACCTTTATCGATAGCTTGGCTTAGAAACGGAAGCCCAAAGTGCCGCTCCACGTCCGCGGATCGCCGTAATAAGCGGTCTGAATATTGCCGACGCTGGAGAATTCCTGCGCATCGGTGAGGTAGATCGACTTGGTGAGGTTCTTCACCCCGCCGCGGACATACCATTTGTTGCCCGGCGCATCATATTGGACGAAGGCGTTGACCAGCCAATAGCCCTTTTCCATCAGCCCCGGCCGGTTGTCGACCGATAGCCATTGCTTGTCGACGAAGCGCGCGTCGCCGCCGAAGGTCAGCGTGCCGGCATTGCCGAGCGGCACGGCATAATCGGTCGCCACCGCGAAGTTGATTGGCGGGGCAAAGGCCGGTTTGCAGGTGATCTGCTTGCCGGTGGGGTTGCACGAGAAGGCGTCCTTGCCGATCGGCGCGGTGCGGCGGCCGTCGTTGAACTCCAGATATTTGGCGTTGAGATAGCCGAAGCTGGTGCGGATCGACCATTCGCGCGTCGGGTGCACCGCGATTTCGGATTCGACGCCCCAGATGCGCAGCTTGCCCGCGTTGAGCACCGGGAACGACCCGTTCGCGGTCGCGCCGATCGCGCCGCCGCCGACCCGCGCCTGGAAATCGCGATAGTCGGAATAGAAGACGTCGCTCGAGATCGTCACCGCGCCATTGAGGAACTCGCCCTTCGCGCCGGCCTCATAGGTCCACACCGTTTCCGGCTTGAAATAGGGGACGATCACCGGCGCGCCATTGACGATCTGCGTCACATCGGCGGCCGAATTGACCCGGCCGTTGAACCCGCCCGATTTGAACCCGCGCGAGGCCGAGACATAGAGCGTCGCGTTGCGCGCCGGCTTGTAGGACAATGTCGCCGAGGGCGTCCACGCGTCGAAGCTGACCGAATTGTCGCCATTATAGGGCGCGGGCAGATTGCCGGGGAAAGCGAACGAAATGCCGTTCAGCGCCGCCAGGCTGGAAATGGTGGTGGTGAAGCGCGAATAGGTCTTGTCCTCGCGCGTGTAGCGCAGGCCGGCGGTCAGCGAGAGCTGGTCGGTGAAATCATAGGTCAGCTGGCCGAAGGCGGCGTAGCTCTTGGTGCTCTGATTGTCGTCGATCAGCCGGGTGAAGGTGATCGGCGCCTTGAGCAATGTGAACAGCGCATCGTCGTAGGATTCCTGATGCGAGCGCACCCGCTCGTTCAGATAATAGAGCCCGAATACGCCCTTCAGCTTCTCGGTGTCGAGCTTGAGCTGGAGCTCCTGGCTGAACTGATGCTGGCGGAAGCCGACGAAGGCATCGGCGACCTGATATTGGGTCGCATCGAAATCGAGATAATAATCCGGGCGCAGATCGCGATAGGCGGTGATCGAGGTCAGCGACAGGATATCGTTGAGGCGGATGTTCCCGGTCAGCGATACGCCCCAATGGTCGAGCCGCTGGCCCTGATCCGGCCCGAGCCCGGTCGATGCCTTGTAATTGTACGGACCATAAGGATAGGCCGGCGACAGCACGCGCGCGCCGGTGACGAAATCGGTCTGGATCAGCGGGGCGGTGGCATAGCCGAGCGTCGCGGCGGTGCGCTGGCGGGTGTAATCGCCTTCGAGCAGGAACTCGACATCGCTCGACGGCGTCCAGCGCAGGATCGCGCGGCCGGCGAAGGTGTTGCGATCATTGTATTTGCGGTTGGTCAGCGGATCGGTGACGGTGCCGTCGCGCTTGTCATAGACGCCGGCGACGCTGAGCGCGAGCTTGCCCTCGACCAGCGGGGCAGAGACATAGCCGTTCGCCAGCACCTGATTGTAGCTGCCATAGGTGAACGACCCCATGGCGTGGATTTCGTTGGTGCTCGGCTTGCGGCTGATCACATTGACCGCGCCGCCGATCGTGTTCTTGCCGTACAGCGTGCCCTGCGGCCCGCGCAGCACCTCGATATGATCGATGTCATAGAGGTTGAACAACGCGCCCTGGATACGGCTCATATAGACGCCGTCGACATAGACCCCGACCGCGGGGTCGAAGGTCTGCAGCGCATCGGGCTGGCCGACGCCGCGGATGAAGATGTTGGCGTTGGAGCTGGAACCGCGGCCCTGCACCAGATTGACGTTGGGGATCGTGCCCTGAACCCCGGACAGGTCGATCGTCTGCTGCTTGGCGAGCTGATCCGAGGTCAGCGCGCTGATCGCGATCGGCACGTCGAGCAGCCGCTCGGCGCGCTTGCGGGCGACGACGACGATATCGCTGCCGCTGGCGACGCCCGGTTCGGCGGCCGGCGCTTCCTGTGCCAGCGCGGGGGCCGCGGCGACCACCGAAAGAATGGGCAGCGCGAGGACGGCGGCGCTGCCACGGAGCAGCGAACGGGACGGGAAAAAGCTCGACACGGGTATAATCCTCCCCTTTGCGGCACGTCGCTGGCTCGCGACTTGTGCGCCGGACGAAAGCGCAATAATGAAACTTGAACCAGGTTTCAACTTGGATGTGAGGCGAGGATGAGTGGAAGCCGGGAAGCCGAGGATGCAGGTGCGGGAACGCAGGGTGAGGGGGCGGCCAAGCGGCCGCGCACCGCGCGCGGGCTACGCACCCAGCGCGCGATCCTCGATGCGGCGGCGGTGGAATTCAGCGAGCACGGTTTCTACGCCGCGTCGATCAGCGGGATCACGCGCCGCGCGGGGGTGGCGCTGGGCAGTTTTTATACATGGTTCGATTCGAAGGATGCGGTGTTTCGCGCTTTAGTCCGCGACATGTCCGATCAGGTGCGCGACTATGTCGCCCCGGCGATCCGCGCCGCGCCCGACCAGATCGCCGCCGAGCGCGCCGGGCTCGAGCAATTTCTGCAGTTCGTGCACGGGCACAAGGAGATCTATCGGATCATCGACGAAGCCGAGTTCGTCGACGCCAACAGCTTTCGCCGGCATTATTCCACCACCGCCGATCGCATCCGCGAACGATTGCAGGCCGCGGCGGCGCGCGGCGAGCTGATCGAGGATGCCGGCGAGGTTCACGCCTGGGCGATCATGGGGATGAACGTCTTCCTCGGGCTGCGCTTCGGCGTATGGGCGGAGGATCGGCCGACCGACGCGATCGCCGATCAGGTCGCGGCGATGCTCGCGCGGGGCCTGGCGCGGCGCCCTTGAGAGGAGTCCGTCATGCCAGCGAAAGCTGGCATCTCAGGCCTCAGGCGCTACGATCGAAGAGATCGTCCCCATGCGGGTTTGTCGCGTCGATCAATGCGATCTTCCGCTCGTGCTGCCACGCCTTGAGCGCCTTCTCCCGCACGATAGCGTCTTGTATCGTGTCGTGAGGCTCCGCGAGAACCAGTCGCGCAAGTCCGTAGCGCCGGCAAAATGGCGAGCGTGTTCCACGGCGATGTCGGTCGACGCGAGCGGCCAGATGTGCGGTCACGCCAACGTAGAGGACGCCGCGCGGCTTGTTGGTCATGATATATGTCCAACCGCCCATTTCGCACCGTCTCGCATGCCGATGGAGATGCCAGCTTGCGCTGGCGTGACGGCTCATTCGTCACCCCAGCGCAAGCTGGGGTCGCGAGCTTCAGGCGCCGCGCGTGCGGCCTGAGATCCCGGCTTTCGCTGGGATGACGGGGGCCTCACTGAACACTTCACTCCGCTCGCCCCCCTCAAACGGCGGCGTCGTAGTCCAGCGCTTGCTGCAGCATCGTGCGCACCGCGCGCAGCGACGGGGCGGACGGCGGCGCCGCCCGCTTCCCTTCGCTGGCGAACAGTTTCTGCACGCCCTTCACGGTATAGCCGTCGTGGTTGAGCAGCCGGTCGATCCGTTCGACCAGCGCGACATCCTCGGCCCGGTAATAGCGGCGGTTGCCGGCGCGGGTCAGCGGGCGCAATTGAGGAAACCGCGTTTCCCAATATCTCAGGACGTGTTGCGGCAAGCCGGTGGCCGCCGCGACTTCACCAATCGTCCTCAATGCACCTGCTGCTTTGGCGTCCGGTCCCGTCACTCTACCCCGCTGAGACGATGCGATCGCGCATCATCTGGCTGGCGCGGAAGGTGAGCACGCGGCGTGGCGCGATCGGCACCTCGACGCCGGTCTTGGGACTTCGCCCGACCCGCTCGCCTTTGTCGCGCAAGACAAAGGTGCCGAAGCCCGATATCTTGACGTTTTCCCCTGCGGCCAGCGATCCGCACAAAAGATCGAGCACCTGCTCTACCATTCGTGCTGAGTCGGCTCGCGACAATCCCACCTGCCGGTGCAGTGCCTCGGACAGGTCCGCACGCGTCAAGGTTCCCGCATCACTCATTCCAGCCTCACTCCCCCCCAGGAATAGACGACCAATCAATATTGTAAGTTTATCACCCCGGTCTGTCGCCAGAAAGTAATTTGTTTTTACGTGGAATCGTCCCGTTTCAGAAACGGACGACCGAGGCGCCCCAGGTGAAGCCGCCACCCATCGCCTCGAGGACGACGATCTGTCCCGGAACGATACGCCCGTCGCGCACCGCGGTATCGAGCGCGAGGGGGACCGAGGCGGCGGAGGTATTGGCGTGGCGATCGACCGTCATCACCACCTTCTCGGCGGGCAGGCCGAGCTTGCGCGCGGTCGCGTCGAGGATGCGGGCATTGGCCTGATGCGGCACGACCCAATCGACCTCGTCGGCGGAAAGACCGGCGGCGACGAGCGATTCACCCATCACCGTGGCGAGATTGACCACCGCGTGGCGGAATACCTCGCGCCCCTTCATCCGCACCTTGCCGACCGTGCCGGTGGTGGCGGGGCCGCCGTCGACATAGAGCAGTTCGTTATGCCGCCCGTCGGCGTGGAGCCGCGTGGCGAGGATGCCGCGCCCGCCGTGATCGGCGCTGTCCTGCGCTTCGAGCACGATCGCGCCGGCGCCGTCGCCGAACAGGACGCAGGTCGCGCGATCCTCCCAGTCGAGGATGCGGCTGAAGGTTTCGGCGCCGATCACCAGCGCCTTACGATGCGCGCCGGCGCGGATCATGCTGTCCGCTACTTGCACTGCATAAAGAAAGCCGGAGCAGACCGCGGCGACGTCGAAGGCGGTGCAATCGTCGATCGCCAGCGCCGCCTGCACCTTGGTCGCGGAAGAGGGGAAGGTTTGATCGGGGGTGGCGGTGGCCAGCACGATCAGGTCGATGTCCTGCGCGCGGACCCCGGCGGCGGCGAGCGCCGCCTTGGCCGCGGCGGTCGCGAGCGTCGCGGTGGTCTCGTCGGGCGAGGCGATATGGCGGAAGCGGATTCCGGTGCGCTCGACGATCCACTCGTCGGAGGTGTCG
>JAFKLV010000401.1 GCA_017304125.1 Sphingomonadales bacterium | reverse complement strand
GCGGCGGATCGCCTGCTCCTCATTCTCGGTGGTGAGGATGTCGTTGCCGATCGGCAGCCCGTCCATCGTCAGCGCCATCAGCCCGCGCGCGCTTTCGTTCGAGACGATCTCGAAATGATAGGTTTCGCCGCGGATCACCACGCCGAGCGCGACATAAGCGTCATAGCGCCCGGTCTCCGCCGCCAGCGCGATCGCGCCGGGCAGCTCGAGCGCGCCGGGGACGGTGACGATGTCCGCCTGATGCCCGGCCTCCTCGATCGCGGCGCGCGCGCCGGCGATCAGCTCCATCGAGCGCGAGAGCAGCCCGGTGCGATCCGATTGCTCGCCGAACATGTCGACGAAGAAGCTCGCGGTGTGCATCCGCACCAGCGTCGGGCTGGCGGGATCGATCCGGCCCTTGACCAGCGCGATCGTCTCGTCGCCGGTCGCCTTGTTGAAGAAGGTGATCGCGCGCCAGCTGCCGCCCCAGCGCGATTCGAACGTCATCTCGGCCTGTTTCTGGACGAGATGATCGTGGCGCCGGCGATAGGCGATCAGATCGCGGATCGTGCCGATCTTGAGATTGTGGAGCTGGGCGAAGGCGACGAGATCGTCCATCCGCGCCATCGTCCCGTCCTCGTTCATGATCTCGCAGATCACGCCGGAGGGGTTGAGCCCGGCGAGCCGCGCGACGTCGACCGCCGCCTCGGTATGCCCGGCGCGGACCAGCACCCCGCCGTCACGCGCGATGAGCGGGAAAACATGGCCGGGGGTGACGATTTCGTCTTTGCCCTTGGCGGCGTCGATCGCCACCGCGATCGTGCGCGCGCGGTCGGCGGCGGAAATGCCGGTGGTCACGCCGTCGCGCGCCTCGATCGAAACGGTGAAGGCGGTCTCGTGCCGCGTGCCGTTGTTGCGGCTCATCAGGTCGAGCCCGAGCTGATCGACCCGCGACTTGGCGAGCGCGAGGCAGATCAGCCCGCGCCCGTGCCTGGCCATGAAATTGACCTTCTCCGGGGTCGCCATCTGCGCCGGGATGACCAGATCGCCCTCATTCTCGCGATCCTCGTCATCGACGAGGATGAACATCCGGCCGTTCTTGGCCTCCTCGATGATCTCCTCGGGGCTGGAGAGGAAGGCGTGGCGCAGGCGCGCGAGTTCAGCCGGCTTTGGCACGATAATGCTCCATGCGTTGGAGATAGCGGGCAAGGACGTCGATCTCGATATTGACCGGCTGTCCGGGGGTGAGCGCGCCCAGAGTCGTCACTTTCTGGGTGTGCGGGATCAGGTTGATCGCGAAACGGGTGCCGTCGGCGCGATCGTCGACGGTGTTGCATGTGGGCGACACGCCGTCGACCGTGACCGAGCCCTGGGGCGCGAGGAACGGGGCGAGATCGCCGGGCACCCGGGTCGCGATGCGCTTCGAATCGCCTTCGGGGACGAGCTCGACCACTTCGGCGACGCCGTCGACATGCCCGGTGACGATATGCCCGCCGAGTTCCTCGCCCAATTTCATCGCGCGTTCGAGGTTGAGGCGGCGGCCGGCGCTCCACTGGCCCTGCGCGGTGCGGCTGGTGGTTTCGCCCGACACGTCGACCGCGAACCAGCCGGGGCCCTTGTCGACCACCGTCAGGCAGACGCCCGAGCAGGCGATCGACGCGCCGAGATCGACGCTTGCGGTATCGTAAGCGGTTTCCACCACCACGCGCAGATCGCCGCGGGTCTCCGCGGTCTTGATGGTGCCGACGTCGCTGACGATCCCGGTAAACATATCATCCGCCCTGTTTATCGCTGGCGCACATAGGTCTCGAGCCGGTCGCTGCCAAGCGTGCGTGCGTCGCTAAATTGCCAGCGGCCGTGGGCGTCGGCGAGGGTGGCCAGCGCCCGCTGCCAGCCGGGCGCGCCGATGGGTCGGCCGCGCGCCTGGGTGGCCTGGGCGACCAGCAGGACGGCGACTCCGTGCTTGCAGTTGACCCCGACCGGGCAGCTGCAGACGCTGCTCGGCGGCGACTCCGGACGCAGCGTGACGACGGTCTGGTAGCGGCGTCCCCGGGTGCCGATGACGGTCGCCTGGACGATCACCCCTGCCGACGACGTCCCCCACTGCGGCGTCCCGACCCGGCCGTCGGAGGCGTACTCGCGACCCAGCATGATGCTGGACCGGGCGAAGCTCGCCTCCAGCGAGGCCACCGCAGCCGAGACGGTCGCGGCGAGGTCCAGGGTCACCGATCAAGCCTACGGCGGGGCGGAGACAGCTGCCGCGAGCAGCTCGCGCCAAGCGCCTTGGGGGCTCGACATGCGTTTCTCATGCCACTATACTGGCTTGCATGTCTGCACTCCAGGTCCGCAATATTCCCGATGAGGTTCAGCGCGTCCTCAAGCAACGCGCGGCTCGCGCAGGACAGAGCCTGTCCGAGTACGTTCTCGGCGAACTCCGTGTGCTCGCCGAGCGCCCGACGATCGAGGAACTGACCGAGCGCATCGCGCTGCGCGGACATGTCGACGTCGCCGTGCCTGCAGCGGACATCCTGTTCGAAGAACGCCTCAGGCGTCCCTGATGACGCTCGTCGTCGACGCGTCCGCGCTGGCCGAATTTCTGGTCGGCAGTCCGCGCGGCGTAGCG
>JAFKLV010000400.1 GCA_017304125.1 Sphingomonadales bacterium | reverse complement strand
GGGCGATATCGTCCTCACCGCGCGCCGCCGCGCCGAAACGGTGCAGAGCGTGCCGATCGCGATGTCGGTGATCGGCGGTAAGGCGGTGTCCGATACCGGCGCCTATAATGTCGGCCGGTTGACGCAGCTTCAGCCGTCGCTGCAATTCTATTCGACCAATCCGCGCAATTCCGCCGCCAATATCCGCGGCCTCGGTGCGCCGTTCGGGCTGACCAACGACGGGATCGAGCAGGGCGTCGGCATTTATGTCGATCAGGTCTATTACAGCCGCATCGCCTCCGCGACGTTCGACTTCACCGATACCGACCGGATCGAAATCCTGCGCGGGCCGCAGGGCACGCTGTACGGCAAGAACACCACCGCCGGCGCGATCAACATCACCACGCGCAAGCCAAGCTTCGATACCGAGGCGCGCTTCGAGGTGAGCGGGGGCAATTACGATTTCTTCCAGGCGAAGGGGTCGATCTCCGGCCCGCTGGTCGGCGATGTCGTGGCCGGGCGCTTCTCCGCCTCGTTCACCACGCGGCGCGGGACGATCTGGAACACGACGCAGGATCAGTGGCAGAACAGCCAGGACAATCTCAGCCTGCGCGGCCAGATGCTGTTCCGCGCGGCGTCCAACCTCGATATCACGCTCTACGCCGATTATAACCGCCAGGCGCCGACCTGCTGTGTGCAATATTATGCCCGCCTCGCGCCGACCATGCAGGCGCCTGAGCGGCAATATACCGCGCTGGCCGCCGCCGCCGGCTATGTCGTACCTTCGACCAACGCGTTCGATCGCGTAACCGATGTCGATACGCCGTTGCGCGCGCAGCAGAAGCTCGGCGGCGCCTCGATGGTGGCAAACTGGGATCTCGGCCCGGCGACACTCACCTCGGTGACGGCGTGGCGCTTCTGGAACTGGAACCCGTCGAACGACCGCGACTTCACCGGGCTGCCGATCACGACGGTTTCGGCCAATCCTTCGCAGCAGGATCAATATAGCCAGGAAATCCGCCTCGGCTCGAACGGCAAGCACGCGATCGATTACACGGTCGGATTGTTCTATTTCTATCAGACGATCGATACGCAGGGGCTGCAGGTGCAGGGCCCGGCGGCGAGCGCGTGGCTGCTCAGCCCCAGTAGTAGCGCTTCGAAAGATCCGGCGACGCTCAACGGGCTTACCTCGCGCAACACGATCGGGTTCAAGAACACCTCCGCCGCGCTGTTCGGCAAGCTGACCTGGCACGTCACCGACAAGCTGCAGATTTCGCCCGGCGTGCGGCTCAACTACGACAAGAAGGAAGGTTCCTACGTCTCGGTCGTAACCAACGGGCAGGGCAGCACCAGCCTGACCCCCACGCAGCGCGGCGTGCTCGCGCCGCAAAGCTATGCGCCGAAGTTCGACAATTGGAACCTCTCGGGCGATGTCACGCTCGCCTATCAGATTTCGTCGGACATCCACAGCTATGCGACCTATGCGCGCAGCTACAAATCGGGCGGGATCAACCTGTCTGGCCTGCCGCTGGACAAGGACGGTAACCCGATCCTGTCGACCCAGACGGTGAAGCCGGAGACGGTCAATCACTATGAGCTTGGCCTGAAGACCCAGCTGCTCGATCGCCGCGCGACGATCAATCTCGCCGCCTTCTGGACCGATATCTACGATTATCAGGCGACGGTGAACAACTTCCAGCTCGCGGTGCTGCGTGGGTATCTCGCCAATGCCGGCAAGGTGCGGACGCGCGGGATCGAGTTCGATTCGGCGTTCCGTCCAACTGGCGGGCTCAACCTCTACGTCAACGGCGCCTATACCGACGCGAAATACGTCCGCTTCGCCAATGCGCCATGCCCGCCCGAATTGTCGGGCGGCGCGAACAGCCCGCCGTTCTGCGATATTTCCGGCCAGCGGCTGCCCGGCGTGTCGAAATGGGCGTTCAGCTATGGCGCGGAATATAACTGGTCGCTTGGCGACGGGCAGCTCTATGTCGGTTACGACGGCAGCTATCGCTCTGATTTCTCGTCCAATCCGTCGCCTTCGGCGTATATGAACATCCCGGGCTATTCGCTGTCCAACTTCCGCGTCGGCTATCGCAAGGGCGACAAGCTCAACGTCTTCGCCTGGGTGCGCAACGCGTTCGACCAGAATTATTATGAGCTGCTGACCACCCAATCGGGCAATACCGGGCTGATCGTCGGCCAGCCGGGCGATCCGCGTACCGTCGGGGTGACGCTGTCGTTCGGGATCAACTGACCTCTTGGCTCCCCTCCCTTGTTCAGGGGAGGGGAGGGGTATGGACCTACGCTGCGTTGAAAAAGCAAACGCCCGGATCGGTATTCCGACCCGGGCGCCTGCGTGACGATCGCTCGTCAGCCCCCTATCCCGTCATCGCCCACGCGCTTCTTGCGAAGCGGGGCGGTGACATTCCCCGAACCACGGCCTTTTGCCTGTGTGCCAGTGAGATATTGCTACTAAGCGCATGGGGTCGGTGTCGATTAAAATGAACGCCAGCTAAATAGATTGTCAGGCCCCTGTGACGATTCCGCCACAGCGTGGCTAAAGCCAGATTAAAGCCTCCCCGAAGCGCAAGGTTGCCAGCCGCGTGCTGCGCCGATAGACGATGC
>JAFKLV010000399.1 GCA_017304125.1 Sphingomonadales bacterium | reverse complement strand
GTGGCGTACATCTGCCTGCCGATGTTCCACGTCAACGCCTTGCAAGGGGCGACCTACAACGCGCTGATGGTCGATGCCAGCATCGCGTTGCAGAAGCGTTTCTCGGCTTCGGGTTTCTGGCGCGACGTGCGCGACAGCGGCGCGACGCTGACCAATCTGCTCGGCGCGATGGTCAACATATTGTGGAGTCAGCCGCCTGCGCCGGACGATGCCGACAATCGGTTACGCATGTGCATGTCGGCGCCGATTCCCAGCTTCGGCCGGGATTTCGAGCGACGCTTCGGGCTGCGCTTCATACAAAGCTACAGCCTGACGGATTTCGGTCCGTCGCATGCTTTCAGCCTGGTTGACCCGGTGGCGAAACTGGGCTCATGCGGCCGCTCGCGCGCCGGCATCCAGGCGCGCATCGTTGATGAAAACGATTTCGAGCTGCCACCCGGGGGGCGCGGCGAACTCGTGCTGCGCCACGACATGCCGTGGACCCACTCGATGGGCTACTACAAGATGCCCGAAGCGACGGCCAAGGCGTGGCGCAACGGCTGGTTCCATACCGGCGATCGCGGCTACATCGACGAAGACGGCTACTTCTGGTTTCTCGATCGCGTGAAGGATTCGATTCGCCGGCGCGGCGAGAACATATCGGCCTTCGAGGTCGAACAGGTGCTGCTCGGCCATCCTAAGATCAAGAACGTGGCGGTGTTCGCCGTCAAGTCCGAGATGTCGGAAGACGAAGTGGCCGTGGCGATCGTGCCACAGGCGCCGGGGGCGGTGACGCCCGAAGCGATCATCGAATTCTGCAGCGGCGCGATGGCGCGCTTCATGGTGCCGCGTTTCGTGCTGCTGATCGACGAGCTGCCGGTGAACGCCAGCCAGAAGGTCGAGAAGCGGCGCCTGCAGCAGATGGCCGAGGAAGACTTGTCACGCTTCTGGGATCGCGACAAGGCGGGCATCGTGCTCAAGCGCTGATGCGTCGTTCTTCTGCGCAGTGCTGCCACTCATACGAGGAGACGCGATGACCGTCAACCGCCTTCCCGCGCTGACCCCGGAAACCCGGGCGTTCTGGACCTCCGGCGAGCGCGGCGCCTTGGATATCTGCCGCTGCAAGCAGTGCGCACGCTGGATTCACCCGCCGCAGCCGATCTGCGCGCCCTGCTTGTCCTTCGACGTGCAGCCGCAACCGGTCTCGGGGCGGGGGCGGGTCATGTCTTTCACCATCAACGAACAGGCCTGGGTGCCCGGCCAGCAGGTGCCGTTCGTCTTTGCGGTCATCGAGCTCGAAGAGCAAGTGGGCCTGTGGGTGATGTCGCGCATTGTCGGTTGCAGTCCTGAGCAGGTCGAGATCGGCATGCCGGTGCGCGTTCGCTTCGAGCACGTGGAAGACGTGTGGCTGCCCTTGTTCGAACCGGAGTGCGGCAATGTCTGAATTTCCCGAAAAGCGCGTGGCGATCACCGGCATCGGCCAGTCGCAGGTGACCCGTACGCCGGGTTCCAGCGCGTTGCGGCTGACGCTGGATGCGTGTCTGGCGGCGATCCGCGATGCCGGGCTCGAACTTTCCGAGATCGATGGACTGGTCAGCTATCCGGGCGCGCAGGACAACGCCACCGGCTTCTCGCCGGTCGGCGTTCAGGACGTTCGCTTGGCGCTGGGGCTCAAGCCGGACTGGTATGCGGCTTGCGCGATGGATTCCGCCGCGCAGATGAGTGCGCTGTTCGCCGCCACTCACGCATTGGCTGCCGGCTTCGTGCGGCACGTGCTGGTATTTCGCACGTCCGGCGAGGCTTCGGCGCGCCATCGCGCCAAGGACGCGATGAACTGGGGCAGCGGCGCGCCGCGGGTCGGCGACATGTGGCAATGGACGGTGCCATTCGGCGCCCATTCGCCGGCGCCCTGGTATGCGCTGTATGCGCAACGCTACTTTCATGAATATGGCCTGACCAGCGAGCGGCTCGGCGCGATCGCGGTGAATGGCCGCCGGATGGCGGCTCGCAATCCTGCGGCCATCTATCGCGAGCCGATCACGCTGGACGACTATCTCGCCTCGCGCGTGATCGCCTCGCCGTTACGGCTCTACGACTGCGACGTGCCGGTCGATGGTTCGACGGCATTCGTGCTGTCACGACTGGATGCTGCGCGCGATCTTCGCAATCCGCCGCTGCGGATCGAGGCGATCGGCAGCGCCATGCATGGCGGCGGCAAGCGCGCGCCGTCCGATCTGACCTCGTTCGGCGCCGAATCGGCGGCGGCAATGATGTGGTCGCGTACCGATCTGAAACCGTCCGATGTCGATGTCGCGCAGATCTACGACGGCTTCAGCATCCTGACCGTGCATTGGCTCGAAGCCTTGCGCTTCTTTGGCAAGGGCGAAGCCGGCGATTTCCTGGGCAATGGCGAACGCATCGGATTGCAGGGCGAGCTGCCGATGAACACCGGTGGCGGACAGTTGTCGGCAGGGCGCCTGCACGGTTTCGGTCACATCCATGAAGCCTGCGTGCAATTGTGGCAGCGTGGCGGCCAGCGCCAGGTCGGCGGCGATCCACGGATCAGCGTGGTGTGCAACGGCTCCTATGGCCTGGGCTGCATGCTGCTGCGCAGGGACTGAATCGACGCTTGCCATGAC
>JAFKLV010000398.1 GCA_017304125.1 Sphingomonadales bacterium | reverse complement strand
GCAGCGCTGCGCGATCGCCGCGCCGAAGCGCAAGCCGATCCTTCCCAGCCTCACCGGCGACCGCGAGGGCGAGGCGGCGATGCTGCGCAACGACGCCTCCGCCGGGCTGGAGGAACGCCTCAAGCGGATCGAGGAACTGGGCGCCGCGCCGGCCGAGGCGGACTGGAAGGAATTCTATCGCAAGCGGCTGGAATTCGAGCTGGATGTTATCATCCAGATGGGCTTCCCCGGTTACTTCCTGATCGTTGCCGACTTCATCAAATGGGCCAAGGAACGCGATATCCCGGTCGGGCCGGGGCGCGGCTCGGGCGCGGGCTCGGTGGTGGCGTGGTCGCTGACGATCACCGATCTCGATCCGATCCGGCTGGGGCTGCTGTTCGAACGCTTCCTCAATCCCGAACGCGTCTCGATGCCCGACTTTGACATCGACTTTTGCGAAACCCGGCGGGTCGAGGTGATCCGCTACGTGCAGGAGAAATACGGCCGCGATCAGGTGGCGCAGATCATCACCTTCGGGAAGCTCAAGGCGCGCGCGGTGCTCAAGGATACCGGGCGCGTGCTGCAGATGAGCTACGGTCAGGTCGATCGCCTCGCCAAGCTCGTCCCCAACCACCCGACCGATCCCTGGACGCTGGAGCGCGCGCTCAACGGCGTGTCCGATCTCGCGCGGGAATATGCCAACGATAATGATGTCCGCCGGCTGCTCGATCTGGCGATGAAGCTGGAGGGGCTGCCGCGCCACTCCTCGACCCACGCCGCGGGCGTGGTGATCGGGGATCGCCCGCTGGCGCAGCTCGTCCCGCTCTATCGTGATCCGCGCTCGGACATGCCGGTCACCCAATTCGACATGAAATATGTCGAAGGGGCCGGGCTGGTGAAATTCGACTTCCTCGGCCTCAAGACCCTCTCGGTGCTCAAGAAGGCGGTCGAGATGCTCGCACAGCGCGGCATTTCGGTCGATCTCGATGCGCTCGGCTGGGATGACGAGGAAACCTACGAATTGCTCCAGGCGGGCAATACCGTCGGGGTGTTCCAGGTCGAATCCGAAGGGATGCGGCGCACGCTCTCCGCGGTCCGTCCGACGGTGTTCGAGGATATCATCGCGCTCGGCGCGCTCTATCGCCCGGGCCCGATGGACAACATCCCGATGTTCGGCCGCCGCAAGAACGGGCAGGAGGATATCGCCTATCCGCACCCGTTGCTCGAACCGATCCTGAAGGAGACCTACGGGATCTTCGTCTATCAGGAACAGGTGATGCAGGCGGCGCAGGTGCTGGCGGGCTATACGCTCGGCGGCGCCGACTTGCTGCGCCGCGCGATGGGCAAGAAGATCAAGGCCGAGATGGACGCGCAGCGCGCGATCTTCGTCGAGGGCTGCGCCAACACCAATAAGATCCCGGCCGGCAAGGCCAATGAATTGTTCGACTTGATCGACAAGTTCGCCGGCTATGGCTTCAACAAGAGCCACGCTGCGGCCTATGCCTTGCTGACCTATCAGACGGCGTGGTTCAAGGCCCATTACCCGCATGAATTCTTTGCGGCTTCAATGTGTTACGATATTCATCTGACCGACAAGCTGGCGGTGTTCGTCGATGACATGCGGCGGATGGGGATCGAATGCCTGCCGCCCGATATCAACCGCAGTCAGGCTGAATTCGAGGTCGAGGTCGACGATCACGGTGCGCCAGCGGTGCGCTATGCGCTCGCGGCGCTCAAATCGGTCGGCGAAGGCGCGATGGAGCGGCTCGTCGCTGAGCGCGAGACGGGCGGGCGGTTCAAGAGCCTCGACGATCTCGCGCATCGCGTCGATCCGCGATTGCTCAACAAGCGCCAACTCGAAACGCTCGCGGCGGGCGGGGCGTTTGATCTGCTCGAACCCAGTCGTGCCGGGGTGTTCGCGGTTGCCGAGACGATCCTCGCGGTCGCCGCGCGGACCGAGGAAGCGCGCACCAGCGGGCAGGGCGGGCTGTTCGGCGAGGCGAGCCACGCCGGCGATGCGATCAAGCTGCCGCGCTCGGTGCATTGGAGCATGGCGCAGAAGATGGAGCAGGAGAAGGAAGCGTTCGGCTTCTATTTTTCCGCCCACCCGGTCGATCGCCACGCGCATCTCGCCAAGATGCACGGCGCGCGGCAATTCGCTGCCTTGGGCGAACTGTCGATCCCCGATGACGGGACCCGCGCCGGCGCGACGATGGCGGTGCTGGTCGAGGAAGCGCGCTGGCGCACCTCGGCGCGCGGGCGGCGCTATATGATGGTCACGCTGTCGGATCAGAGCGGGCAGTTCTTCGCTACCTGTTTCGACGATATGGTGTCGAACGATCTGGAGGAAGCGGCGCGCGCCGGCGCCTGCGCGCTGGCGACGGTGGAACTCGATCGCCGGCCCGGCGAGGACCAGCCGCGCGTCACGATCCGCCGGCTCCAGCCGTTCGAGACTCTGGCCTCGACCGCGCGCTTCGTTGCGGAAATCACGATCGACAGCATTGCGGCGATCGCGCCGCTCGCCGCGCTGCTCGAAGGGCAACGCGGCGCGCGCGGCGAGGTAAGGCTCAAGCTGCGGCTGCCGCAAGGCGGCGAGGCGGTGTTGCTGCTCGGGCGCGATTTCCTGCTCGACGAGGAACT
>JAFKLV010000397.1 GCA_017304125.1 Sphingomonadales bacterium | reverse complement strand
CATGGTGCCGATCGACGCGGCGCTGATCGCCTTTTCGTTGTGGGCCTCCCTTGCGATCCGCCTGGAGACGCTCACGCCCTCGACCCTGCGGGGAACCGGCTTCTGGCTGCTTGTCCTGATGCCGCTGCTGGGCCTCGCCATCTTCCGCCAGTTCGGGATCTATCGCGTCACGCTGCGGTTCATGGGCAGCCGCGGCGCTTTTCGGATCGGCCGCGCGACCATCGTGATCGCCCTGACGCTCTCGGCCATCGCCCATTTTTTCCCCAACGTTTTCATTCCCAGATCGACACCCATCATATTCGGGTTGCTGCTGTGCGGACTGCTGCTGTCGACGCGGATGGTCGTGAAGGAAGTCTACAACTGGGTGCTCCAGCAAGGCATCATGAAGACCCCGGTGCTGATCTACGGTGCGGGAGCCAGCGGCACGCAGCTGGCGGCATCGCTCGATGCGGCGCGCGAATTCCGGGTCATCGGCTTCATCGACGACGACGAGAAGCTCCGGGGGCGCCTGGTGGCCGGACACAGGGTGTGCTCGCCCGACCAGCTCGATGATCTCGTGCGGAAGTTCAAGGTGACGGATATCCTCCTGGCGCTTCCGTCCGTCTCGCGCAGCCGGCGCCGGGAAATCCTGCTCTTCCTTTCCGACCGGCGCGTGCGCGTGCGCACCATCCCCTCGATGACGGAAATCCTTGCCGGATTCGCGAGCATCGACAAGCTGCGCGACGTCAATGTCGACGAACTGCTCGGCCGCGATGTCGTCGACCCGATGGACAAGCTGTTCGAAACCGTCAGGGACAAATGCGTTCTGGTGACCGGCGCGGGGGGATCGAGCGGCGCCGAGCTTTGCAGGCAGGCCGCCGCGCACGGGGCACGAAAGATCGTGCTCTACGAGATATCGGAATTTGCGCTCTACCAGATCGAGAACGAGCTGGCCCGGACGGACGCGGCGACGCAGCGCGCTTATGGCGCGGCAGAGCGGCTGGCCGGGTTCGTCCGGCTGATGCCGGTGACGCATCTCGCGCGCGAGGCGGTCACCCTCAACCTCGTCGAACGCGGCACGGCCCGCCCGCTGCTCGCCGCGAATGGGCTGTTCGCCGGCAATATGGCGACCGACCCCGCCGGCTTCCGCGTGCTCAACCCCAATCTCGCCGGTGACTGGCTTGCCTTCATGGGCGCCTCTTATTTCCGCGCGGTGGGGCCGCAGAATCAATATGGCCTGTCGGCGCGCGGCATCGCGGTCGATACCGGGCTCGACGGCCCGGAGGAATTTCCCTCCTTCACCGAATTCTGGCTCGAATCGCTCTCGCCGCAGCGGCTGATGGTCCACGCCTTGCTCGACGGACCGAGCATCACCGGCGCCTTCGCGTTCGATTGCGCGCTGACGCCGGAGGGCGTCACCCAGCAGGTGCGATCGTCGTTGTTCCTGCGCCGCGACATCCGCCGGCTGGGCATCGCGCCCGCCACCAGCATGTTCTGGTACGACCAGAACGACCGCCGCGCCGCGACCGACTGGCGCCCCGAAATCCATGATTCGGACGGGCTGGCGATCTGGTCGGGCAGCGGCGAACGCATCTGGCGCCCGCTCGCCAATCCGCCGCATCCCCGCACCGTCGGCTTCCGCGCCGACGGTCTCAAAGGCTTCGGGCTGATCCAGCGCGATCAGCGCTTCGCCGATTATCAGGACGACGGCGCCTATTATGATCGCCGCCCGAGCCTGTGGATCGAGCCGACCGGCGATTGGGGGAGCGGCTCGGTGCTGCTCTACGAGATGCCGACCGACAGCGAGACCAACGACAATATCGTCGCATTCTGGCAGAGCGACCGCCCGGCGCGCGCCGGCGAGCGGCGCGATTTCGCCTATCGGCTGCGCTGGATGTCGCAGGATCCGTTCGACGGCAATGCCGCGCGCGTGGTCGACAATTGGAGCGGCGCGGCGGGCATTCCCGGCGGGGAGCCGATCGCCGGCGCCCGAAAATATGTCGTCGATTTCGAGGGCAAGGGGCTGATCGGGCTCGATCGCCAGAGCGGGGTCGAGGCGGTCGTCAATGTCGCCAGGCCGGCGTTGCTCGCGGTGGCCGCCTATCCGCTCGCGCATCAGAACGGCCGCTGGCGCGTTACCCTCGATATCCGCACCGACCCCGCCAATCCGAAGGAGCTGCGGCTGTTCCTGCGCCGCGGCAGTTCTGCTTTGTCCGAAACCCTTATCGAGCCTTTGTCGTCATGATGCGTCCCGCCCCCCTCCCCCCGGAGGCGCCGCTCGCGATGCCCGAGCAACGCTTCCACGGTAACCCTCCCGGCACGATCGAAACGCGCACCGTGCCGCCCGGCCTGCTCGCCAAGCGGCTGTTGCTGATCGTCGCGACCGCGGTGCTCGGCATGTACGCCTCGACCGGGATGCGCGTCGCGCTCAGCGAGGACGGGATCGGCGTGCTCGATGTGCTGCTGCTGGCGCTGTTCGTGCCGCTGGTCAGCTGGATCGCGTTCGGCTTCGTCAGCGGGCTGGTCGGGTTCATCAACCTCATTACCGGCGATCATCCCGGCTTCGCCCCGATCCCCCGCCCGGCGGGCACGTTGCGGCATCGCACCGCGATCCTGATGCCGGTCCATAACGAGGGTATCGAGGCGACCTTCGGCCGGGTCGCGGCGA
>JAFKLV010000396.1 GCA_017304125.1 Sphingomonadales bacterium | reverse complement strand
GGGCGCGTCGCACCGGCGGCGCGCGCGCTGGCGGTGGATGCGACGACCGTCGGGCGTCGGCTCGCGCGGCTCGAGGCGACGATCGGCGCGCCCTTGTTCGAGACGGTGGCGGGCGAGCGGCGCCTGTCCGAGGCGGGGCAGGCGCTGCTCCACCACGCCGAGACGATCGACGCGGCGATCGCGGCGGCGAGCGAGGGCGATGCGGCGCAAGGCGCGGCGGGGCATGTCCGGCTGAGCGTCGCGGAAGGGCTGGCGACGCATGTGCTGGCGCCGCGCGTGCCGGATTTCGCGGCAGCGCATCCGCGTATCCGGCTCGATCTGATCACCGCATCGGGGCTGCTCGACCCGTCGAAGCGCGAGGCGGATATCGCGGTGATGCTCGCGCGGCCGCGCAGCCGCCAGCTGATCGCGCAGCGGCTGGTCGATTACCGGCTGCGGCTCTACGCGACCCCCAGCTATCTCGCCGCGGCGGGCATGCCCGAGACCGCCGCCGCGCTCGAACGGCATGTGCTCGCCGGCTATGTGCCCGAGCATCTCCACGCGCCTGAACTGGACTATTTGTCAGAGGTGCACGACGGGCTCGCCGCGCGGCTGCGCAGCACCAGCATCAACGTTCAGCATCGCATGATCGCGGCGGGCGCGGCGATCGGCATCCTGCCCGATTTCATCGCCAGCGGCGACGCGCGGCTGGTGCCGGTGTTGCCGGGGATCGAGCTGACCCGCGCCTTCTGGCTGGTCACCCATGCCGACGGGCAATCCACCCCGCGGATTCAGGCGGTGACCTCGTGGCTGCGCGAGGCGGTGAAGCGGTAACGCGCGCCTGTCCCCAGAACCGTCATGCTGACGAAAGTCAGCATCCAGAGCCACAGACAGCATCGCTTGCGACTCTGGATGCCGGGTCAAGCCCGGCATGACGCGGTGTTTGGATCAGCCGACCCCTTCCAGCGCCTTCTGCCGGCGGCGCTGGACCGAGCTGCCGATCCCGATCGCCTCGCGATATTTGGCGACGGTGCGCCGCGCGATATCGAAGCCGCGCGCGTTGAGCAGCTCGACCAACGTATCGTCCGACAGCACCTTGGCGCCCTCATTCTGGATCAGCGCGCGGATCGCCGATTTCACCGCTTCGGCCGACACTGCGTCGCCGCCGTCCGCCGCCTGAATCGCCGAGGTGAAGAAATATTTGAGCTCGAACTGGCCGCGCGCGCAGCTCAGATATTTGTTGCTGGTGACGCGGCTGACGGTCGATTCGTGCATTTCGATCGCTTCTGCGACTTGCCGCAAGGTCAACGGGCGGAGATGCGCGACGCCGTTGAGGAAAAACGCTTCCTGCTGCTTCACGATCTCGGTCGCGACGCGGATGATCGTGCGCTGGCGTTGGTCGAGCGCCTTGACCAGCCAATTGGCACTGGCGAGGCAATCGCTGAGCCACGCCTTCGACGCCTTGTTCTGCGGCCCCGCGGCAAGCTCGCCATAATAGCGCCGGTTGATCAGCACGCGTGGCAGCGTCGCATTGTTGATCTCGATCGCCCAGCCCGCTGCGGTGCGGCTGACGAACAGATCGGGCACCACCGCCGGCGCCGGCTCGCCGCCGAAGCGGCAGCCGGGCTTGG
The DNA here is from genome assembly GCA_017304125.1 of Sphingomonadales bacterium. GTDB lineage: Bacteria > Pseudomonadota > Alphaproteobacteria > Sphingomonadales > Sphingomonadaceae > Sphingomonas. Next base: position 1,063 of record JAFKLV010000396.1, on the reverse strand, counting down.
GATCATAGCCGCGCAATTCGCGGATCATGTCCGCCATATCCTCGTCGTCGACCGCGCAGATGCGCTTCAGCCGCGCGATCTCGCCGCGCGCCAGCAGATCGAGATGATCGATCAGCCGTGCCATGCACGGATCGTAGCGGTCCGCCTCTTTCGCCTGCAGCGCGATACATTCGGCGAGATTGCGCGCGCCGACCCCGGTCGGCTCGAAGGTGTGGATCACCGCCAGCACACGCTCGACCAGCGCGAGCGGCACGCCGAGCCGCCCGGCGATGTCGAGCAGATCGGCGGCGAGATAGCCCGCCTCGTCGATCAGATCGATGAGATGCTGGGCGATGATCAGTTCGACCCCTGACAGCGCATGCCCCGCCTGTTGCGTGAGATGCTCGGCAAGGCTCGGCGCGTCGCTGGCGAAGGAATCGAGATCGGGCGCATCCTCGCCCATGCCGCCGCCGCTGCCCGTCCCGCCGAGCCCGACCGTATCGACCGGCGCATCGTCGAACCGCTCGGCAGCGATATCGACGTCGAGCGATTCGCCCGCCGCCTCGCCGCCCATCACCAGTTCGTCGGCGCTGGCGGGCTCGTCGCGCGGCGCTTCGACCGGTTCGCGTTCCGCGACCGGCGCGTCGTCGGCCGGGGCGGTCGCCTCGAGCAGCGGGTTGCGCTCGAGTTCCTCGGCGATGACGCCCTCGATTTCGAGGTTGGACAGCGCCAGCAGCTTGATCGCCTGCTGGAGCTGCGGGGTCATCACCAGCGATTGCGACTGACGCAGATCGAGGCGCGGCGCGAGCGACATTACGGGTCTCGCAGGTCAGGCGTCGCCTGCGAGGCGAGGCCGAGCCTTTGTGTCACAACGAGAATCCCTCGCCGAGATACAGGCGGCGGACATTGGCGTCGGCCACCAGCTCCTCCGGCGAGCCGGTGAACAGCACGCGGCCATCGTAGATGATATAGGCGCGGTCGACGATATCGAGCGTCTCGCGCACGTTATGATCGGTGATCAGCACCCCGATGTCGCGGCGCTTCAGATCCTTCACCAGATCGCGGATATCGGCGATCGAGATCG
>JAFKLV010000395.1 GCA_017304125.1 Sphingomonadales bacterium | reverse complement strand
GCTACGGCATCGAGCAACAGGCCGAGATCGTGCGGCATGCGTTCATGCTGCGCGCAGGGATCGGCGTGGCGGGCGCGCCGGCGCTGGAAATTTATGAGACGTTATTGGGAGTGTTCAGGGAAACTTGACCACCCCCGCCAGTCCGCCCCTTGGGTAAGGGGCGGTGGCGGATGTGTCAGAACGCGGTGGAAACCACGCCGACCACCAGCGCCTGGACCGCGATCACCAGCGTAAGGCTGGCAGCGGCTTCGAACATGCGCATGTCGTGATCTCCTCGCCGGGAACGTCCGGCGAGGCGGCATGTGGCGATTGTTATGCTGCGCTGCAACATAACAACGTGCAATCACGATTGCAGTTTTTGCAATCAGTCGGCGAAGACCCGGTCGAAGATCGTGTCGACATGCTTAAAGTGATAATCCAAATCGAATTTTTCGTCGATCTGCTGCGGCGAAAGCGCCGCCGTGACCTCGCTGTCGGCCTTCAGCAACTCGGCCAGCGAGAGCGTCCCGTCCGATTCCCAGACCTTCATCGCGTTGCGCTGCACAAGACGATAGGAGTCTTCGCGGCTCACCCCGGCCTGGGTCAGCGCGAGCAGCACGCGCTGCGAATGGACCAGCCCGCCCATGCGATCGAGGTTCTTCTGCATGCGCACCGGATAGACGAGCAATTTGTCGATCACCCCGGTCATCCGCGCGAGCGCGAAATCGAGCGTGATCGTCGCATCGGGGCCGATATAGCGCTCGACCGACGAATGGCTGATGTCGCGCTCATGCCACAGCGCGACATTCTCCAGCGCCGGGGTGACATAGCCGCGCACCATCCGCGCAAGGCCGGTGAGATTTTCGGTCAGCACGGGGTTGCGCTTGTGCGGCATCGCCGACGAGCCCTTCTGCCCCGGCGAGAAATATTCCTCCGCCTCGAGCACTTCGGTGCGCTGGAGGTGGCGGATTTCCACCGCGAGCCGCTCGATCGAGCTGGCGATCACGCCAAGCGTCGCGAAGAACATCGCATGGCGATCGCGCGGGATCACCTGCGTCGACACCGGCTCGACGGTCAGCCCGAGCTTGGCCGCGAGATGCGCTTCCACCGCCGGCTCGATATTGGCGAAGGTGCCGACCGCGCCGGAAATCGCGCAGGTCGCGATATCGGCGCGGGCATGCGCGAGCCGCTCGCGGTTGCGGCTGAACTCGGCATAGGCCTCGGCGAGCTTGAGCCCGAAGGTGACGGGTTCGGCGTGGATGCCGTGGCTGCGCCCGATCGTCGGGGTCAGCTTATGCTCATAGGCGCGGCGCTTGAGCACCGCGAGCAATGCGTCGATATCGGCGAGCAGCAGATCCGCGGCGCGGGTCAACTGCACGGCGAGGCAGGTGTCGAGCACGTCCGAGCTGGTCATGCCCTGATGCATGAAGCGCGCTTCGTCGCCGACATTCTCCGCCACCCAGGTGAGGAAGGCGATCACGTCATGCTTGGTGACGGCCTCGATCGCGTCGATCGCGGCGACGTCGATCGCCGGCTTGGTATCCCACCAGCGCCACAGCGCCGCCGCCGCCTCCTTCGGCACCACGCCCAGCTCGGCGAGCGCGTCGGTGGCATGCGCCTCGATCTCGAACCAGATGCTGTAGCGCGTTTCGGCAGACCATAGGGCGGTCATCTCCGGGCGGGAATAGCGCGGGATCATGCTTGTTTCCTCGATATGCGAGTCGGCCGGAAGCGGCGTTTGGCTGCCGACTAAAAGGCAAATCCGCCGAGGGCAACGTTACGCCGCGGTTTCCCAGTCGGCGCGGGACAGGCTGAAGATCGCGGTATCGCGGACATAGCCGGTCCAGGTCTGCATGTTTTTCTCGAGCACCGCGGTCTTTTTCGCGCCGAGCTTCTCCACCGCGCGCATCGAGCGGCCGTTGCGCGTATCGACCCTGAACTCGACCGCGTCATATCCGTTCGCAAAGGCATGATCGATCATCAGCCGCTTCATCGCGCGGTTGAACGGGCCGCCGCGGACGTGCGGCGCGATATAGGTCGCACCAATCTCGACCGCATTCGGCGTGGCGACAGCGATATAGCTGGTCATCCCGACGATCTCCGCGCCGTCTCGCACCGCGAAGGTCGTCCAGTTCGGCATCGCGCGGATAAACTGCAGCGACGGAGCGAAATGCTCCCCGATCATCGATAGCGGATAGATTTCCCAAATGTCCGGATCGGCGGCACAGGCGGCGCGCAAGCCGTCGACATGGGCATCGTCAAAGGGAATGAGTCGAACGGGTTCGTCGATCAGCATTGTTGCGTGCATCGTCATTGTCCCCTCCCGTGGACGAGGGTGACGCGTAGGAAGCCAACGTGACGGAATTACGGCTCAATTCCCGGAACTTGAGGGCAGGGGGTGGACAGATGCGGGGCGGATACGCATCTCCCGCCGCACAACCAGTTCTCCCGAGGTAACGATATGAGCCAGACCGACCGCCCCGCACGTGCCCTTTATATTGCCGGCGAATGGCGCACCGGCGGCGGGCGGGTAGAGCAGGAGGTGCTCAATCCCGCGACCGGCGCGATGATCGGGACGGTGCCGCACGCCTCGGCGGCCGATCTCGAGGAAGCGCTGGCGGTGGCCGAGCGCGGCTTTCGCGCGTGGCGCGAGACGGCGGGCGAGACGCGCGCCGCGGTGCTGAGCAAGACCGCGGCG
>JAFKLV010000394.1 GCA_017304125.1 Sphingomonadales bacterium | reverse complement strand
CGCCGCCGCCGATCGGCAGCCGCGGCGGGGTCCAGTCGCGCAGCGCCGCGACGCTTTCGCCGGCGAGCAGCAGCCGATCGGTGGCGATCGCCGGGCCGACGCGATAGGCGAGCGCGCGCGCGCCCTCGCTGCCCGGGCCGTCATGCGCCGCCTGCAGCCGCTTGCGGTCATTATTCGAGAGCTTGAGCCGCGCGCCGACCGATTCGGCATCGGCCGCGGCGATCAGCGCGGCGAGTCGGCGGATCGCGTCGGGCGCGACGCCTTCGGCGGCTTCGCGTTCGGCCAGCGTCGCGAGCGCCGCGGCATCGGTGATTTCGGGCAGCACCGGGCGGAAGATGCCGCGCTCGATCATCAGTGCGATCGTCGGCACCGCCTGCGGCGCGACGAGCAATTTGAGCAATTCCGCCGCGATCCGCTCGCGCGACAGCGCCATCAGATCGTTGGCGCGCTCGGTGCAGGCGGTCAGCCCCGCGGCATCGATCGTCTCGCCGAACCGTGCGTGGAAGCGGAAGAAGCGCAGGATACGCAGATGATCCTCGGCGATCCGCTGATAGGGATCGCCGATGAACCGCACGCGGCGCGCGGCGAGGTCGTCGAGCCCGCCGAACCAGTCATAGACCCGCCCGGTGAGCAGATCGGCATAGAGCGCGTTGATCGTGAAATCGCGCCGCGCGGCATCCTCGCGCCAGTCGTCGGTGAAGGCGACGGTGGCGCGGCGCCCGTCGGTGGAAACGTCGCGGCGCAAGGTGGTCACCTCGACCACCGTGCCGCTGGAAACCGCGGTGACGGTGCCGTGATCGATCCCGGTCGGGACGGCGCGGATGCCGCCCGCCTCGAGCCGCGCGATCACCTCGGCGGGGGCGTGGCAGGTGGCGATATCGATGTCCGCCACGTCGAGCCCGAGCAACGTATCGCGCACCGCGCCGCCGACGTAGCGCGCGTCGCCATCGGCCGCGCCGAGCGCGTCGGCGAGCCGCGTCAGCCCCGGCTGGTCGCGCCACGCGGCGGCCGGAAGCGTTATTTTGTCGTGATTTAGGGTGTCCATCTCAATCGTCGTGCAAGGTTGACGACCATCGCGGCGGTTGCCCCCCAGATGCGACGGCCATCCCACATGATCTCATAATAATGCCGTTCGTGGCCCTGCCACTCGACCGTCACCTCGATATGGTTGGCGGTATCGAGCAGGAAATCGAGCGGCACCTCGAACACCGCCGACACTTCGGCCGGATTGGCGACCAGCGGCAGATCGGGCGGGACCACCGCGACCACCGGGGTGACGAGAAAGCCGGTGACGGTGCGATAGCGATCGACCGCGCCGATCACGGTCACGCGGTCACGCGGGAGGGCGATTTCCTCCTCCGCCTCGCGCAGCGCCGCGGTCACCGCATCTTCGCCGGGGTCGAGCCGGCCGCCGGGAAACGCGACCTGCCCGGCGTGGCGGCGCATCGTCTCGGGGCGCTGGGTGAGGATCACCCCGGGGCGCGCGCGATCGGTGACGGGGATGAGTACCGCGGCGGGGCGCATCGAATTTTCCGGCGCGACGTCCAGATCGACGCGATCGCCGGTCAGCAGCACGGGCTGCTCGGCGAGGCCAGCGGTCATTGCGCGGTGGAGCCGCTCGACGAGATTGCTCATGGCAGCAGCGGGAAGAAGGCTCCCGCGCTCCACACGCCCGGCGTGTCGTCGTCGCCCGCCAGCGCGCGCTCGGCCAGCTCATAATAAAGGCTGCGGGTGACCAACGCCTCCAGCCCGCCGCGGACGTGCAGATAGGGGTGGGGGCCGTCCTCATGCTCGACGAAGCGCAACGGATGCTCGGCCGAGGCGGTGACGAAATCGCCGGTGTTGAGCCGGAAGGCGAGCGTCGCGTCGCGCGCGTCGCCGTCGACCTTCATCTCGACCGCGACGAACGGGGCGTCCTCCACCGCGATATCGAGCTTCTCGACCGGGGTGACGAGGACATAGCCGCCGTCGGGCTCGCGACGCAGGATGCGGCTGAACGCGCGGACCATCGCCTGTCGCCCGATCGGCGAGCCCTGGTGGAACCAGGTGCCGTCGCGCGCGATGCGCATCTCGCTGTCGCCGCAATGCGTCGGGTGCCAGCGCTCGACCGGCGGCAGGCGATCGCCCTCCGCCAGCCGCGCGATATCCGCGACCGTCAGCGTTTCGAAATCGGGGGGCGGCGCCATCGGCATGATGCCGGCAGCGTTAGGGTTTATGCGCCGGTTTGGAAAGCTCCCCTCCTTCCACTCCCCTCCCTTGAGCAAGGGAGGGGAGCAGGGAGGGGAGTAAAGTTCACCGCGCCATATATCCCCCGTCCACCGCGAGCGGGTGGCCGGTGATGAAGCTCGCTTTGTCGGAGCACAGGAAGATCACCGCATCGGCGATTTCCTGCGCATAACCCATCCGCGCCATCGGGGTCATCTGATCGAGGACGGCGCGGCCCTGCGGGCTGGCGGCGATCGGCGCGGTCATCGGGGTCTCGATCACCCCGGGGCATACCGCATTGACGCGCACCCCCTCCGCGGCGAAGCGCAGCGCGGCCGAGCGGGTGAGACCGATCACCGCATGCTTGCTGCCGCAATAACCCGCGCCGCCCGCGCCCGAGAGACCCGCGATCGACGAGGTGTTGACGATCGCCCCACTCTTGCGCGGCGCCATGTGGCGCAGCTCGGCCGCCATGCACAGCAGCACGCCGCGCTGGTTG
>JAFKLV010000393.1 GCA_017304125.1 Sphingomonadales bacterium | reverse complement strand
GAGCTGCTGGCGCGCGCGCGCCGCTGCGGCCTGCGCGGTCGCGAGCTTGGCATCGGCGGCGGCCACGCCCTGCGTCGCGGCATCGAACGAGGCGCGGGTGGTGAAGCCCTGCTTCATCAGCGCGGCCTGACGGGCATAGGTCGCCTGCGCCAGCGTCTGTTCGGCCTTGGCGTTCTGGATGTCGGCGGCGGCGCTGCCGGTATCGGTCGCCATCGTCGACACCTGCACCCGTGCGGTAGCGAGATCGGCGTCGGCCTGCGCCAGCGCGATGCGATAGGGCTCGGGATCGATGCGGAACAGCACGTCGCCGGCCTTCACGCGCTGGTTCTCGCGCACCTCGACCGACACGATACGCCCCGACACATCGGGGCTGACCGAGATCATGTCCTGCTGGACATAGGCATTGTCGGTCGAAATGTAGCGGCCCGAGGTGAGATAGACATAGCCGGCGATTGCTGCGAGCAGGACCGGCACGCCGAACATCAGCAGCGAGCGCAGCAAGCGACGCTCCTTGCGCGGCGGCGGGGCCTCGGTCGGCACAGTGAGGGCGGGGCCAGCGGCGATTGCGCGCTTCGGGTCGGCATCAGCCATGAGCGGCGTCCTTATGATGCGGCAGCTCGGCGAGGTTCTGGCGAATGGCGTTCAGCGCGTCGGAAAGCTGGTCTATCTTCTCTTGAGGGATGCCGCGCAGTGCCTGCGCGGCGAGTTCGGCGCCGGTCTCGTGCAATTCGTCGAGGATCGGGCGGGCCTTGTCGCTGAGGTAGAGCCGCCACGCCCGGCGATCGTTGGGATCGCGGCGGCGCTCGACCAGCCCGGCTTCTTCGAGGCGATCGACCATCCGGCACAAGGTGATCGGCTCGACCTCGAGGATATCGGCGAGGCCGCCCTGATTGATCCCTTCGTGCCGGCTGAGGCCGAACAGCGCCTTCCACTGCGCACGAGTCGCGCCGAGCGAGCGCGCACGCTCGTCGAAGCGACGGCGCATCAGCCGCGAGGTATCGCTGAGCAGGAAACCGAACGTCTCTGTCATAGGCTTCCATATAATAAGCTTGCTTATATAATGGAAGCGAGTTGGTGTGCGAAAGTTGCAACGGCGCGGGCGTCGCGCGAAACTGGGATGACGGCATTACGGGAGACGATCGATGACCCTCATGACCGGCGGTTGCCAGTGCGGGCGAGTGCGCTACGCGGTGGAGGTCGAGAACGACGAGGCCTATCTGTGCCATTGCCGGATGTGCCAGCGCGCCACCGGCGGGGTGTCGATCGCGTTCAAGAATGTGAAGCGCGGCGACGTGCGGTGGGAGCGGGAGCCGGATCGCTACGCCTCCTCGCCAATTGCGCGGCGCGGATTCTGCTCGGCGTGCGGCACCCCGCTGACGTTCGAATATGTCGAGGGCTCGGACAAGCTCGACCTGACGGTGGGGAGTTTCGACGATCCCGCGCGCTTCCGCCCGACCGCGCATTTCGGTATCGAACACCGTCATGACGCCTGGCTCGACACACGCGACTTGCCGGGAACGCGGTGCGAGGAATATCAGCCGCTGGTCAACCGGTGGCGAGAAGCAGGCAGCAATGTCCCAGAGTGAAGCGCGTTATTTCGAGAGTTTTGATGGCACGCGGCTGGCGTGGCGCGAAATGGGCGAGGGGCGCCCCGTCGTCCTGATCCACGGCTATTTTTCGGACGGTTACACCAATTGGATCCGCTACGGACACGCCGCCGCGATCGCGGCGCGCGGGTTTCGCGTGATCATGCCCGATCTGCGTGCGCACGGTGATAGCGCCCGGCCGCACGACCCGGCGGCCTATCCGCCCGACGCGCTGACCAGGGATGGGCATGCACTGATCGCGCACCTCGGGTTGAGCGATTATGACCTCGGCGGCTATTCGCTCGGCGCACGGACCACCTCGCGGATGCTGGCGACCGGCGCCAGGCCGCGGCGGGTGATCTTTTCCGGGATGGGGCTCGACGGGCTGACCTCGGCCGAGCGGCGGGCCGGGCATTTCCGGCATGTCCTGAGCAACCTCGGCCAGCATCCGCGGGGCAGCGAGGCGTGGTTTGCGGAGGCGTTCCTCAAGACCACCGGGGGCGATCCGGTCGCGCTGCTCCACATCATCGACACCTTCGTCAGCACGCCGATCGAGGCGATCGAGGCATTCGGCTGGCCGACATTGTGCGTCAACGGGGTCGATGACGCCGACAATGGCTCGGCAGCGGCGCTGGCCGATGTGTTGCCCGACGCGCGCTACGTCGAAATCCCCGGCAATCACATGAGCGCGGTGACCAAGCCCGAACTGGGGCAAGCGATCGCGGATTTCCTCGCGGGCTAATATCAGCCTCGTCATTCCCGCCTTTGCGGGAATAACGAAGGGTGATTTGTGCGGGATCAGCCCGCCGGCTTGTCCGAAGCCGCTGGAGGCTCACTTTTCGGTGGCTCCTCCGCCTCATCAGCCTTGGGCGTCGAGCTACGCAGCGAGAGCAGCGCAGCGGTCGCCGCGGCGCCCACCGCCGCGAGCCCGCCGGCGATCGCCGCGGTGCCCCATTTCTTGCCACCGAGCTTCTCGCGCGCCTTCGACACGCCATCGGATGCCTTGGCCAGCGTCGAGCGTGCCGACGCGGTGACGGTTTCCGCCCGGCTCGGCTTGCTCGCGGCCGCTGGTTTGCTCGCCGCGGGCCGCGTGACCTTGCGGCCGGCAGCGCGCTGCTTCGCCGCCG
>JAFKLV010000392.1 GCA_017304125.1 Sphingomonadales bacterium | reverse complement strand
CCGAGATCGTGCTCAAGGCGGAGGGCACTCGTGTTGTGCTCGACGACGAATTGCGCCGGACGCTGGTCGACGGCGCCGACGGGCGCGAGGTGACCCCGCGCAGCGCGGCGGCCTATCTGATCCACACGCTTGTCGCCGAAACCGGCGGCAACGTGCAGGTCAGCGCGCCGGCGGAAAATGTGCTGTTGTTCGGCGCAACGATTCGCGCGCGCTAAACGCTGATTTAACCGTCTGTCGCGCATGGCCGGCGCGACATGGACGAGCTGTTGCAGGAATTCATCGCTGAAACCCGCGAATCGCTCGAGGCGATCGCGGGCGAAGTGGTCGCGTGGGAGGCCGATCCGGCCGATCGCGCGCGGCTCGATACGATCTTCCGCTTCGTCCATACCGTGAAGGGAAGCTGCGGTTTCCTCGATCTGCCGCGCGTCGGGCGCCTGGCGCATGCGGCGGAGGATGCGCTGGCGGCGGTACGCGCGGGCGAGCGGGTGCCGGATCCGGCGCTGGTCAACGCGGTGCTCGCGATCGTCGACCGGATCGCCGCGATCGTTGCGGCGATCGATGCCGGTGCTGCGCTCGAGGCATCGGGCGAGGATGCGCTGATCGCGGCGCTCGATCCCGATTATCAGGCGGGCAAGGATTCGGTTCTGGCCCAGCCCACGGCGATCCAGCGCGGCCAATCGCGCAGCATCCGTCTCTCGGTCGACTTGCTCGATCGGATGATGACCGGCGTCTCCGAAATGGTGCTGGTGCGTAACGAACTGGCGCATCGACTGGCCGAGACCGGCGATCAGGCCTTTGAGGGGGCGCTCGATCGCCTGTCGCATACCGTGGCGGAACTGCAGGATGCGGTCACGCGCACCCGGATGCAGACGGTGGACGCATTATTCTCCGCGTTGCCGCGCGTGGTGCGCGATACCGCGGCGGAACTCGGCAAGCAGGTGACACTGTCGATCGACGGCGGTGACGTCGAACTCGATCGCGAGATGATCGAGCTGCTGCGCGATCCGCTGATCCATATGGTGCGCAACGCGCTCGACCACGGGATCGAAACTCCGGCGCAGCGCCGCGCGGCGGGCAAGCGCGATGCCGGGCGGCTGGCGGTTTCGGCGCGGCAATCGGGCAATCGCATCATCGTCGAGATCGCCGACGACGGGCGCGGGGTCGATACCGACCGGCTCGTTGCCGGCATGGTGTCACGTAATCCGATGCGCGACGCTGAATTGCGCGCGCTGGGTGAGCAGCAACGGCTGGAGTTGATGTTCGAGGCCGGCGTGTCGAGCCTCGATATCGCGACCACGACCTCCGGGCGTGGCGTCGGCATGGATGTGGTGCGCACCAATGTCGAACAGATTGGCGGCAGCATCGCGCTGATCAATCGGCCCGGGCAGGGGCTGACGGTGTCGATCGAGGTGCCGTTGACGCTGGCGATCCTGTCGGCGGTGGTCGTCGAGGGCGGCGGCCAAACCTTCGCGCTGCCGCGTCAGGCGGTGCATGAGATCGTCGCGACCGCCGCCGGCACGACGCGGATCGATCCGATGGGCGACGGGCGGATCGTGACCATCCGTGATCGCCGGCTGCCGCTGATCGCACTGGACGCGGAATTGGGGTTGCCAGCGCGCGATCCGGCGTTGCTGGTCGTGCTGGAAGTGCCGGGTGGCAGCTATGCGCTGGGCGTCGATACGGTGATCGATACCGAGGAAGTCGTGGTCAAGCCTGCCTCGCCGGCGGTGATGCGCGCGGGCGTCTATGCCGGCATGACCTTTCCCGACAGCGGGCATCCGATGCTGCTGCTCGATGCGGCGGGGCTGGCAGAGGTTGCCGGGTTGCGCTTCTCGCGCATCGACCGGATCGAGGAAGAGGCTCCGGCCGAGGTGCAGGACGACGCGGGGATCGAGGCCTTGCTGTTCGAGGATATCGACGGCCGCTGTCGCGCGATCCCGCTCGCCGCGATCAGCCGGATCGAACCGTTGCCGGCCACCGCGGTGCATCAGGCGGCCGGTCATTATTGGCTAAGCTGCGGCGGGGCGCCGATCCGGCTGGTGTCGGCGGTCGCCTTGCGTGCGCCGGAGGACGGCTGGTCGGGGCTGCGTCTATCCGACGAACTGGGCGGTACGGCCTATCCGGTGCGCGAGCCGATCGACATCGTCCATTTGCCGGGCGACATCGCGCCGGCCGCGGCGCCGCTCGCCGGGGTTGCGCTGATCGAGGGCGACGCGGTCGAACTGATCGACCCGCTGGCGCTGGGCGAGATGCCGGGCGCCACGCGGCTCTGCCTGTTGCACGGCGCGGAGGCGGGCTGGATGGAAATCTTCCTCAAGCCGGCGATCGAGGCAGCGGGCTATCGCGTGGTGCGCCAACTGGCGCCGGGCGAAGTGGCCGAGGTAGCATTGGCGATGGACGACGAGGAACAGGCGACGGTCGAGAGTGGGCGACTACTGCGGCTCGGGCGCACGCCGGCCGATCCGCTCTATCGCTACGATCGCGCGGCGGTGGTTGCGGCATTGGGGCGAGCGGCATGAGCGTCGCCGAGCTTCATCTCGTCGGCCGGCTCGGCGGGCGCGGCGTGCTGTTTCCCGCCACGCAGGTGCGGCGTGTGGTCGATATCGCCGATGTCGTACCGGTGCCGCGCGCGGCGCCCGCGGTGCGTGGGCTCGCCGCGCTGCGCAGCCGGGTGGTGACGGTGATCGACAGCTGGCGCCTGCTGGACCTGCCG
>JAFKLV010000391.1 GCA_017304125.1 Sphingomonadales bacterium | reverse complement strand
CATCGGGAGGCAGGCGCGGAGCAAGACGCTCTGGCCGAAGAACGTGCGGCACGATGGACCCCGGCTCAAGGCCGGGGTGACGGCGTTTGTTGGTCTTCCGTCGTCGCCCCACCGATCAGTGCCAAGATCCCGAAAAGCCGAGTTCCGCTCACCGCCGATCCGCCCTAAACGCGGGCTGTGCTGGACGGAATCACCCCCCGCGGCTGGCTGGCAGCCGGGATCGTCGCCGTAACGGCGATCACCGCTTATGCCCTGTCGGGGGACTGGCAGGTCGCCACCGTCGCGCTGGCCGGCGGGCTCGTCGCCTTGCTCGCCTCGTCGCAAATGCGCGAGGAGCGCGAGGCGGAAGCCGCCGCGCTGGCACGCGACACCGCCGTGCCCGGCCCCGCGATCGAGGTCGCGATCGATGCGATCATCGAGCCGGTGCTGCTGATCGAGGGCACGCGCGTCGCGCTCGCCAACCGCGCCGCGCGCACGCTGCTCGGCGATCATGTCGCGGGCGAGGACGTGCGCACCGCGATCCGCCACCCCGCCGCGGTGGCCTATCTCGCCGATCTGGCCAACGGCAAGGCGCAGCCGCCGATCGAGCTGGTCGGGCTCGGCGGGCTGAGCCAGCGCTGGGAAATGCGCGCCAGCGCGCTCGACGGGCATCGCCGGCTCGTCCAGTTGATCGACCGCACCGACAGCCACGCTGCCGAGAAGATGCGCGTCGATTTCGTCGCCAATGCCAGCCACGAACTGCGCACCCCGCTCGCCTCGATCATCGGCTATGTCGAGACGCTGGCCGACGAGGCCGGCGAAGACCCGGATATCCGCGCGCGTTTCCTACGCATCGTGCTCGACGAGGCGAAGCGGATCGAGCGGCTGGTCGAGGATCTGATGAGCCTGTCGCGGATCGAGGCGGACAAGTTCCGCCCGCCCAGCGACACGGTCGATCTCGCCGATCTGATCGACGATGTCGCCGCCGCACTCTCTGGCGCGCATAACGGGCGCGGACGCGATATCACGCTCCACGTCACCCCCGGCCTGCCGATGCTGACCGGCGACGCGGTGCAATTGTCGCAGGTGCTCCACAATCTCATTGGCAATGCGATGAAATATGGCCGGCCAGGCACCCCGATCCGCGTCGAGGCCGCCCCCGCCGCTGCCGGGATGGTCCGCCTCGTCGTCGCCGATCAGGGCGACGGCATCGCCGCCGATCATCTGCCGCGGCTTACCGAACGCTTCTATCGCGTCGATGCCGGGCGCAGCCGTTCGCTCGGCGGCACCGGGCTCGGCCTCGCGATCGTCAAGCATGTCGTGGAGCGGCATCGCGGCCGGCTCGACATCGCCAGCACGGTCGGCGAAGGCACGCGCGTCACGGTGATGCTGCGCGCCGCCGATCCGGCTGTCATATTATCGTAACAAGAGTGTCACACGGACGCAGACGGAACCGACCGCGCCTTCGCGTGGCCGATGGGGACAGAATGATTCGCCGCTTCATGCTGCTTGCCGCCATCGCGCTGCTGCCAGCCTGCCACGATCAGGCGGCGGGCGGCGGCGGCGGCGCGCGCGGGCAGATCAAGGTGGTGGGATCGTCGACCGTCTATCCTTTCACGGCGATGGTCGCCGAACGCTTCCTCGCCGATAACCCCGCCGCAAAGCCCCCGGTGATCGAAGCCACCGGCACCGGCGGCGGGATGCGGCTGTTCTGCACCGGGATCGGCGCGGCTTATGCCGATATCGCCGACGCCTCGCGCCGGATGAAGCGCAGCGAATATGAGATGTGCGCGCATAATGGCGCGGGCGAGTTGCTCGAAATCCAGATCGGGATCGACGGCGTCGCCTTCGCCCAGTCGCGCAACGGGCCGCGCATGGCGCTGACCCCGGCCGATCTCTATCGCGCGCTCGCCGCCGCGCCCGGCGGCCAGCCGAACAAGACGACGAACTGGCGCGAGGTGAACCCGGCGCTCCCCGACATGCCGATCCGCGTCTACGGCCCGCCGGCGACCAGCGGCACCCGCGATACGCTCGCCGGGCTGATCCTGGCGCACGGCTGCGAACAGGTCGATCCGGCGGCCGCGGCGCTGCGCCAGCGCGATCCCGACGCCTTCGCGGTCCGCTGCGAGCGCCTGCGCGACGATGGCGCCTATGTCGATGCGGGCGAGAACGACAATCTCATCGTCCAGAAGCTTGCCGCCAATCCCACCGCGATCGGCGTGTTCGGCTATAGCTATCTCGAGGAAAACGCCGGCACCGTCAGGGGCTTGCCGATCGCGGGCATCACGCCGAGCCACGCGACGATCGCCGATGGCAGCTATCCCGGCGCGCGCGCGCTCTACATTTACGTCAAGAAGGCGCATCTCGGCGCGGTGCCGGGGCTGCGGCAATTCCTGACGCATTATGCCGCCGCCTGGGGCGACGACGGGCCGCTCGCACGGCGCGGGCTGATCGTCGCCCCGGCGGCGGTGCAGGCGCGTTCGGCCGCGATCATCCGCGCGGAAACGCCGCTCGACCCGCGGGAATTGCCGTGATGCGAGGGTCGATCGGCCTCGTCCGTCACCCCGGCCTTGAGCCGGGGTCCATCGTGCCGCAGACTCTTCGGCCAGAGCCGCTTGCTCCGCTCCTGCCGCGCGATGGACCCCGGCTCAAGGCCGGGGTGACGAGAACGGGCGCCCCCCTCCTTGTGGAAGCGTCATGGCCCCGCTGACGCTGCTGTTCCTCGTCTTCGCGCTGGGCACC
>JAFKLV010000390.1 GCA_017304125.1 Sphingomonadales bacterium | reverse complement strand
ACGGATCGCGCTGCCAATCCTCGCGCTTGGCGGCGACCACGTCGATATGCGCGAGCAACAGCATCGGCTTGGCCTTGACGTCCGACCCTTTGAGGATCGCGACCACGCCGCCGTCATCGGGATGCTCGGGGACGGAGAATTGCGTGATATCCGCGTCGGCATAGCCCGCCGCCTTGAGCCGGGTCGCGATCTGCGCCGCGGCCTTGGTGCAGCTACCGATGCCGACGACGGTGTTGGTCTCAACCAACTCCTTGTAAAGCGAGAAGAAAGCCTTCTGATCCGGGCGTTCCTGGGCGGTGGCGATGGCGGGGGCGAGCCCCAGCGCGGCGATTCCAGCCAACAGCACAGCCCGCATCATTCTCTCCCCTGTTACGATCAGGCGGCGACCGTCGCAGGGATAGTTGCGCTGCGCAACTCTTTAGGAAACGAATGGAAACCGGGCTTCTAGCTGGCGAAGGCGTTGCGCGGCATCTTGAAACGCACCTCACGGTTGGAGAAGTCGATATCGACCCGTCGGAACAGCCGCAGTGCGTCCATGCCCAGCATCAGCGCCGGGCGGTTATCCAGCCCGAACAATTTGAACGGCGGGGCATCGCTGGCGGCATAAGCGATCGGCATGTCGTTGATCGTCATCGTGCCGAGCTTGATCGTGTTGAGCACGGTGTAATTGACCGTCACGGATTCGCCGGTCACCCCGGTCAGGGTGATCGGTATCCCCTTCTTGCCGCGTCGCATCACCGCTTTTTGCAGCGCGCTATTGCCCATCGTCACCGCCGATCCGGTATCGATGATCACGCGCACCCGCACCCCGCTGACATTCGCCTCGGTCACGACGAGCTGGCCGAACAGGCTGCGCGCGCGCACCACGATCTCGCTCGGATCGCTCGATTCGCGTGACGACCGCCGCCGCGAGGGCGAAACGACCATCGATTGCTTGTCGAAATCGATCGCCAGCGCATGGCCCTGCAGCGAATCGATCCCCAGCATCCCCGGCGCGCCGAGATAGCGCCCTTCCAGCGCCGGTGCCTCGATCCGCTCGCCGCCCAGCGCGCCAACGGTGATCGACGGGATGACGACGGTGCCGACCTCGCTCACCCCGGTCATCGCGGTGATGCGCACGGTCGGTCCGGCGGCCAGCCGCAGCGTGCCGGCGAGTTCGCGGCTCACCACCGTGCGCTGTGCGCCGGTATCGATGATGAAGCGATACGGCCCGCTGCCGGCGATCTGGACGGGAACCGTCATCCGCTCGCCATTGCCGCCGAAATTGAGCAGATCGCCCAGCGGCGTGGTCGCCTCGCTGGGCGGTGGCGGGGGCACGGCGGGGGCCGGCTGGGGTATAGGGGATTGCGCGGCGAGAAGCAGCAGCAGGGGCATGGCGAGCATGCGTTTCATGAACCGGAGAGTGCGCCCGATCCGGCCCCTTCGCAAGTGAAATCAATCGATCCGCATCGCCACCTGCGCCAGCGTTTCGGCCTCCATCAGCAAGGCGTCGTCGGCCACGCCGGTGGCGACGCGCTCGCGCCCGATCTGCACCAATACCGGCACCGCCAGCGGCGAGACGCGCGGCAGCGCCATATGCAGCATCGTGGCCGCCGCGCGGTCGAGGAGATCGGCGAGCCGGCCGATATCGGTCATCCGCGCGCGCGCATCGGCCCAGGCGGCCTCGAGCAGGATATGCCCGGGTTCGTAGCGGCGCAGCACGTCGTAGATCAGATCGGTCGAGAAGGTGACCTGCTTGCCCGTCTTGCGCTTCCCCGGATGCTGGCGCTCGACCAGCCCGCCGATCACCGCCACCTCGCGGAAGGCGCGCTTGAGCAGATGCGATTGCTGCACCCATTCGACGAATTCATGTTCGAGAATGTCGGGCGAAAACAGCGCCGCGGGATCGTCGACCGGATCGAGCGAATAGCAGGCGAGCGCATAATCCGAGGCGACGAACCCCAACGGCTTCAGCCCGCGCGTTTCCATCCGCCGCGTGATCAGCATGCCGAGCGACTGATGCGCGTTCCACCCCTCGAAACTATAGGCGACCATATAATGCCGCCCCTCGTGCGGGAAGGTTTCGACCAGCAGCTGATCGGGGCGCGGCAAGGCTGAGCGACGCGCCTGGATCTCCAGCCATTCGCGCACGTCGGGGGGGAAGCGATGCCATGCCTCGGGCGCGGCGAAGAAGCCGCGCACCCGCGTCGCGAGGTGGGTGGTGAGCGGCATCCGCGCGCCGCCATAGGTCGGGATCCGCGCCGGGCGCGCGGTGGCGCGGACGATCAGATCCTCGGTATCGATCTTCTCGACCTCAAGGCTCATGCCGGCGAAGAAGAAGGTATCACCGTGCGCCAGCGTCGCGGCGAAGCTCTCCTCGACCTTGCCGAGCGTGCGCCCGTTGCGGAAGCGCACCTTGAGCATCGTCGCCTCGACGATGATCCCGGCGTTGAGCCGGTGCTGGGCGATGAATTTGGGGTGGCTCACCCGCCAGCGGCCATCGGCATCGCGGGTCAGCCGCTTGAACCGGTCATAGGCGCGCAAGGCATAGCCGCCGTCGCTGATGAAGCCGATCAGCCGCGCGAAAGTCTCCGCGTCGAGCGCGGCATAGGGCAATGCCGTGCGCACCTCGTCGAGCAGCGCCGCCTCGTCGAACGGCGCCGCGCAGGCACAGGCCATGACATGCTGCGCCAGCACGTCGAGCGCGCCGGGGCGGAACGGCTCGGCATCGAGCTCGCCCGCGCGC
>JAFKLV010000389.1 GCA_017304125.1 Sphingomonadales bacterium | reverse complement strand
CGAGCGCCGGCACGGTGAAGCAGGTGACGATGGAATTGGGCGGCAAATCGCCCAACATCATCTTCGCCGACGCCAATCTCGACCTCGCGGTGCCGATGGCGGCGAGCGCGATCTTCAACAATAGCGGGCAGGTGTGCAGCGCCGGCTCGCGGATCTTCGTCGAGCGCGCGATCCACGATGAATTCGTCGCGCGACTGGCCGAGGTGGGGCGGCAGTATAAGATCGGCCATTCGCTCGATCCCGCGACGCAGATCGGGCCGATCGTCTCCGCGACGCAATATGAGCGCGTGTGCGGTTATCTCGATCTCGGCCCGCGTGAGGGCGCCGAGGTGATGCTCGGCGGGTCGCCGCTGACCGATGGCGATTTCGCCAAGGGCTTTTACGTTGCGCCGACGATCCTGGCGCGGGTGCGCGACGAGATGCGTGTCGCGCGCGAGGAGATTTTCGGCCCGGTCGGCTGCGTGATGCCGTTCGATACGGTCGGGGAGGTCATCGCCCGCGCCAATGCCACCTCGTTCGGGCTCGCCGGCGCGGTGTGGACGCGCGATATCTCACGCGCGATGACCGTCGCGCGTTCGGTGCGCGCGGGCACGATCTGGATCAATCACTATCACACGATGGATCCGGGCGTGCCGTTCGGCGGCTATAAGATGAGCGGATACGGCCGCGAAGGCAGCTTCGATCATGTCGAAAGTTATCTCGAAACCAAGTCGGTGTGGATCAGGACGGACGCCTGAGCGCGTCCGCCCGATTCCTCACTTCTTCTCGACCATCCCCGCGAAATGCTCCTTGAGCAGCGGATGCTGGTCGAGCGTGGAGAGCGCGTCGACGATCTCCTTGCGCGCCGCGCCGCGCGTCGCGCCGGCCATCACCGTCAGCACGCCGCGGACGACTTCCACCACCATATTCTCGTTGGGAATCTCGCCTTCGGTCCAGGCGTTGGCGGTGGCGTAGCGATAGCGCACGAGGGTCGAAATCAGATCGTCGGGATCGATCCACGGCTGGAACTGGCGCTTCACGGCGAGCCGGCGAATCCAGGGCTCGTGCGAATGCGCGGCGATGTCGTGGATCGCCTGACGGATCTCCGGGTCGACATCGGCCGAATAATAGATGTTCATCAGCGCGCGCGTGTAGTTACGGATTTCGAGATTGCGCCGCGCGACAATGACGAGGCGCTCGATCATCCAGTCGAGCGTCGCATCTTCCTTCGAATAATGGATCTTGCGCTCGTAATCCTCCATATATTTGCTGATCGCGGAGGCGACGAGATGTTCCTTGCTCTGGAACGCATTGTAGAGCGTGCGCTTGGCGACATTCGCACGCTTGGCGACATCGTCCATGCTGAGGTTGGTCACGCCGACCTCGCCGATCATCCGGCGAGTCTCATCAAGGATGCGATCGCGGCGTGCTATGATCGAAGGACTTGAATAACCGGCGGATCGCGCGTTGCCCGCGTTGCCGTTATCGTCCTGTTCCCCGGTTTCGGTGGCTATTTCGTGATCCCGCATCGGTCCTAACTGTCATGGATCGTAAATCACGCCAAATGGAATCTGCACCACCGTGATAGATTATAGTCCGGACAGGCGTGCGTAGCGATCGCGGTGGAAGGCGACATTGCCCCAGGTCATGTCTGCCGCCTGCGCACGCTTCAGATAGAGCCCGGCGTCATGCTCGTCGGTCATGCCGATCCCGCCGTGCAACTGGACCATTTCCTGTGCGACCTTGCGCAGCGTCTTTCCGGCGAGCGCCTTGGCCAGCGAGGTGAGGCGGGGGGCATCGAAATCGCTGGCGTCGATCGCGACCAGCGCGGCGCGCACTGCCGAGCGGGTCAGTTCAAGCTCGGCGAGCATATCGGCCGCACGATGCTGGAGCGCCTGAAACGCGCCGATCGGTTTGTCGAACTGGATGCGGGTGCGCAGATAGTCGATCGTCGTATCGAATGCAGCTTGCGCGCTGCCGAGCATTTCGGCGGCGAGCATGGCGCGGCCGCGATCGAGCGCCGCGTCAAGCACCGGAGCGGCGGTGCCCTCTTGCCCGATCAGCGCGTCGGCGCCGAGCCGGCAGCCGGCGAAGGAAACGATCGCGGCGCCGCGGCTGTCGATCTGGCGCAGGCTGGTGCGCGTCACCCCCGGCGTATCGGCCGGGCAAAGAAATAGCGACACGCCATTCGGGGTGCGCGCGGTGACGATGAAGGCGTCGGCGGCGGGCCCGTCGAACACCGGGCGCTTGACCCCGTCGAGCACCCAGCCGTTGCCGTCGGCGCGGGCGTCGAATGCCGGGTGGAGCGGATCATGATGCGCGCCCTCGTCGACCGCGAGCGACACCACCGCATCGCCCGCGATGATGCGCGGCAGCCACGCCGCTTTTTGTTCTTCGCTGCCGGAGGCGACGAGGATGCTGCCGCATGCCACGGCGGTGCCGATCAGCGGCGAACCCACCAGCGTGCGGCCCAGTTGCTCGGCGATCAGCCCGGCGGCGGCGAGCCCCATGCCGAACCCGCCGTCGGCTTCGGGGATCGCCACCCCGGTCCAGCCCATCGCCGCCATGTCGGCATAGAGCGCGGGATCGTGCCCGGTCGCGGCCAGCGCGCTGCGCAGCGCGCGCAATGCGCTGGTCGGCGCGCGCTCCGCGGTCCAGCCGCTCGCGGCGTCGCGGATCATCACTTGTTCTTCGGAGAGAGCCAGGGTCATATCGATCAATCCGACGGCAGCGCCAGCTCGTGGCG
>JAFKLV010000388.1 GCA_017304125.1 Sphingomonadales bacterium | reverse complement strand
ATCCCGATCCCCGTTGGAATCGGAGAACCGTTATGTCCGGAGGCTATAACATACCCCGGCACCGGACGAGTCCTATCGCGCGGTTTCGAGGCGTGCAAACGCTTTGTCGGACGCAACAAACGTACAATCGTCCCATGGCAGAATTATTTCTGTATCGGAAGGCCGCCTTGGCCTATTCAGATCCGGATGAAGAAAGCCTCGTTCCCGGGCGGGTTGGCGGCAGCCGCGCTCGCCGTTTTTGCTTGTATTCCGGCGTTTGCGCAGGGTTCATCCCCGCCTCAGCAACCCGTGGCGGAGGCCGGGCCGCCCGCCCCGCCCTATGCCGAAATGGCCGATCTGGTGATCGCCAGCCCGGTCATCATAGATGCGACGATTCGTTCGACTTCTAAGATAAAACCCATTGAAGCCCCCGGTCTGGCCCCCGGCGCGACACGTTTTTACGTCGAGGCGGATGTCGGCGCGCTGCTGCGCGGCCCCGGCGCGATTCCGCCGCGCATCGGCTATCTGCTCGATGCCGCCCCCGATCCGCTCGGTCGCGTCCCCAAATATAAGAAATCACGTGTACTTTTGTTCGCCCGCCCGGTGCCGGGGCAGAGCGATCAGATCCAGCTCGTCCGCCCGGATGCTCAACTCGGCTGGTCCCCGGCAAGCGATGCGCTGGCGCGGCGAATCGCCGCCGAGGTGCTCGCGAGCGATGCGCCGCCGGTGATCACCGGAGTCGGCAACGCCTTCCATGTCGCGGGGTCGTTGCCCGGCGAGGGCGAGACTCAGGTGTTCCTGCGTACCGCGGATCACCGTCCGGTCTCGCTGTCGATTCTCCGCCGGCCGGGCGAGGAGCGGCGCTGGGCGGTGGCCTTGTCCGAGATCATCGACGATTCGGCTGCGCCGCCCAAGCCCGATACCTTGCTATGGTATCGCCTCGCCTGCTTCCTGCCGCGCGACCTGCCCGATGACAGTGTCGCGGCGCTGTCCGGCGACGACGCAACGCTGGCGCGCGAGGATTACCGATTCGTTCTCGACCGGTTGGGCCGGTGCGAGCGGAACGAATCGGGACCGCCGGCGCGGCCTAGCGCCGGTGGCGGACCAAGGTAATCCCGATCGATTCGCCGGCCTCGGCACTCGCCAGCTTGACGATCTTCACCGTCACGCGGCGGACGCGGCGATCCTGCAGGAACAAGGTGTCGGCGATATGGTCCGCCACACCCTCGATCAGCGTGAAATGCACGCCGGGGGGTAGCGCGGTGGTCGCCGCGCGCTTCAGGTCGAGATAGTTTTTCGACGCGCTGAGCGGGGTATCGGGCGCATAATGCGCCGGCGCCTCCAGCTGCACCCCGATCGAGATGCGCAGCGGCTGCGGCAGGTGCGTCTCCTCCGAATAGATGCCGGTGAGCACCGGCACTTCCAGATCGTGCACTTCGAGTTCGAGGCTGTCGTCCATCGCGCGCGGAGTTAGGGATCAGACCACGCCGGGGCAAGCGAATCAGGCAGCGGCGCTGGGCCGTGCGCTCGCCGCTTCGTGCCAGCGCTTCAGATGACGCGCCGTATCGGGCACCACCAGCTTGGCCGCTTTGGCGAAATCGATCGTGGTCAGCGCGGTGATATCGGCGAAGCTATAGGCCTCCCCGGCCACCCAGGCGCGATCGGCGAGCGACTGGTCGAGCGTTTCGACGAACACCTCCCACATCAGCATGCCGCGCGCGGCAAGCTCCGGGATTTGGGCCATTTCCGGCCATTTTCCGGCCGCGCTCCGGCCAGCGAAGGCCGGGTTGCCGTTGCGCAGCACATAGACGGCGGCGGCATAGCCTTCATGCTCGATCCGCCGCGTCATGCTTTCGATCCGCGCGATGTCGATCGGGGTTCGGCCGAACAACGGCGGATCGGGCTGCAATGCCTCGAAATAGCGGCAGATCGCGGCCGATTCGCAAATCACCTCGCCGTCGTCGAGCTGGAGCGCGGGGACCATCCCGCGCGGGTTGATCGCGAGATAGGCCTCGCCCAGTTGCTCGCCCACGCGCAGGTCGATCGGCACGCGCTCGACCGTGATGCCCTTCTCCGCGAGATAGATACGTACCCGCCGCGGGCTCGGCGCCCAGACCGCATCGAAAAGCTTCACTGCTGTCATCCTACTTGCGTTCAGCGACACTATCGCTAATCCGCGCCGCCTTTGGCGTCTATCAGGAGAATAGCACGGGTGATCGAGCTTATCGCGCTGGACAAGGTGGATCAGGCAGCGGTCGAGGCATTGCTCGATCGCGCATTCGGCGTCGATCGCCGAAGCCGAACCGCCTATCGCCTGCGCGAAGGTACGCAGGCGATCCCCGCGCTGAGCCTCGCCGCGCTGGAAGACGGCGCGCTGGTCGGCACGATCCAATGCTGGCCGGTCGCGCTGACCGGCGACGACGGCGCCGCCGTCCCACTCACCCTGCTCGGCCCGGTCGCGGTCGAGCCGGGGCGCCAGCGCGACGGGATCGGGCGGATGCTGATGCTCGCCAGCCTCGATGCCGCGGCGCACACCGGGCTTGATCGCGCGATCATGCTGATCGGCGACCCGGAATATTATACGCGCTTCTTCGGCTTCACCGCGGAGCATACCGCGGGCTGGCGGCTGCCGGGGCCGGTCGAACGCCACCGCCTGCTCGCGCGCGGCGCGGGCGTGCCGGCAACCGCGGGGACGATCGGGCCGCGGGTGACGGTATTGTCCTGATTACTCCCCTCCCTTCTTACTCCCCTCCCTGGTGAAGGGAGGGGCTGGG
>JAFKLV010000387.1 GCA_017304125.1 Sphingomonadales bacterium | reverse complement strand
GCAGCCAGCGCACCTTGGCGCGCGCCTCCTCGGGCGAATTGACCACCGACGGCTCCTTGCGGTCATAGCCCGGCGGCAGCGCATTGTTGTCGCAATGCCCGCCGGTCGCGCCGATCGCATAGCCCGCGCCGGTGATGCGCGGCCCCGGCACCCAGCCCCCGTCGATCGCTTCCTTGAGCCCGATATCCTGGAACCCCTCCGACCCGACATTGCGCACCGAGGTGAACCCCGCGCGCAGCGTCTTGAGCGCATTGGCAACGCCGACCGCGCCCCAGAAGCTGTCGGTATATTTGAGCGTCTGATAGCCGCCGACCTCGGCCAGCCCGGTGAGGTGGACGTGCATGTCGATCAGGCCGGGGAGCAAGGTCACGTCGCCGAGATCGACATGCTTTGCCGCGGCCGGCGCGTCGGGCTTCGTGCCGCGCGTGCCCACCGCGGTGATGCGGCCATCGGTGACGACGATCACCGGCTGGTCGACCAGCGCGCCCTTTTCGACATCGAGCATCCGCGCCGCGGTCACCACAATGGTTTCGGCGGTCGCCTGCCCCGCCCCGGCCAGCCCGACGATCGCCAGTGCCGACGCCGCCGACGCGCGCGCCGCAGCCACGAATTTCCCCATTGTCCGATGCTCCCCCGATAATATGGTTGCCGGCATCATGGCCCGACAAATTCGCGGAGGAAAGCCATCATGATAGTTGATTTGCCGATCGAGGGCGGCTGCCGCTGCGGCACGGTGCGCTTCCGCATCTCGGCGCCGCCGCTGCTGACGATGGCGTGCCATTGCACCGGCTGCCAGAAGATGACCGCCAGCGCCTTTTCCGTCTCGGTCGCGGTGCCCGAGCCGGGCTTCGCGGTGATCGCCGGCACGCCGGTGATCGGCGGGCTGCACGGCTATCCGCATCACCATCATTGCGACTGGTGCAAGAGCTGGCTGTTCACCCGGCTCGATCCGGCGATGGGCTTCGTCAACGTCCGCGCGACCCTGCTCGACGATCCGACATGGTTCGCGCCGTTCATCGAAAGCTATACCAGCGAGGCGCTGCCCTGGGCGAAGACCGGCGCGCGCCACAGCTTCACGCGCTTTCCCGATGCGGCGGATTATCCCGCGCTGATCGCCGAATATCAGGCTCAGCCGAGCATCCCGAGATAGGTCAGCGGCGGGAGCGGCAAGATGATGCGCGCGGCGACGCCGGCGAGGCAGGCGATCGCCACCACAGCCGCGCCGATGCCGAGCCGCCGCCGGTCGAAGGCCGGCCAGCCGATCACCAGCGCGATCGCCGCCGCGATCATCGCCCAGAGATGATAGCGCAGGTCGGAGGCGATGCTGATCGCCGCGAAGCTCGCTTCCCCGGCCAGTGCCGAGACGAACAAGGCGCGGGCAAGCGCCGCTTCCGCCGATTCGCCGCGGCCCAACGCGACCAGCCCGGCCAGCGCGCACCCGAACCACATGAACGGCCAGCCGAGCGGGGTCTCCACGACATAGCCGCCGAATCGCTGCACCGCGCGCGCCACCGCGCCGGGCGACTCCAGCCCGACGTCGTTGCGCTCGGTGCGCAGCGTCGGGGCGGCGCCCGGCCAGCGATAGGGCACCAGCCAGCGCATCGTGGAATTGAGGTGCGCGAAGCGATGTTCGGCATAAGCAAAGGGATGGCGCAGCACCGCGCCGATCCACAGCCGGTAGAGCCGGTCGACCGGCATCTTCGCCAGCGGCGCGGCATCGACGCCGCACGGGCCGCCGTCGCTCAGCGGGTCCCAGAAATAGGGTTTCACACAATGCCGCGCGGCGAGCCGCGCCACGCTATCCGCCGACAAGCCGACATCGGCGCCGGGCGCGCGCACCGCAATGCCGGCGAGATCGTAAAGCGGCTGGGTTCGCGTGACCCCGCTGTCGTGCGCGTCGAGCAACTGGTGATTGATCACCGGCGAGAGCGCGATCGCCGCCGCGACCCCGCCGAGCGCCAGCGCCACCCGCCCGCGCCAGCCGAGCGGCACCAGCATCGCCAGCAACGGCGCGACCGCGAATATCGCATTGGCACGCACCAGCGCGGCATAGAGCAACAGGACGCCCGCACCGCCCCAGACCAGCGCGCCCGGCGCTCGCCCGGCGAGTCGCGCCGCGCCGATCATCCCGGTCACCGCCAGCAGCGCGCCGATCATCTGCGCGTCCTTCAGCACCACCACCTGCCAGCCGAGAAACGGCGGCAGCAGCGCGATCGCGCCGAGCAGCGCCGCCGCGCGCGCGCGGCCATTTCGCGCCAGCGCCACGGCGAGCAGCGCGAAGCCGAGCCAGTAGAGCGTCACCTGCACCACGAACAGCGGCGCCTGCCCCGGCGCGATCCAGCGCAGCGCCGCCCATAAGCGCGCCATCGCCGGTGGGTGCCAGTCGTCATACCGGCCGGACAACACCTGCTGGTATTGGATCAGCGTGTCGTACATCGCGAAGCCGGGGCGATAGACCGCGAGGGTCAGCGCCCAGCCCGCCAGCATCCCCCCGCCGACCGCCCGGATGGCGCGGTCGCGAGAGGATGAGTCTGTCATGCGACGATCAGATGTGCAGGGCGCGGCCGTAAGCGGCCAGCACGCTTTCGTGCATCATTTCCGACAGGGTCGGGTGCGGGAAGACGGTTTCCATCAGCTCCGCCTCGGTCGTCTCGAGCGTCTTGGCCGTAGTATAGCCCTGGATCAGCTCGGTCACCTCGGCACCGATCATATGCGCGCCGCGCAATTCGCCGGTCGCGGCATCGAACACCGTCTTG
>JAFKLV010000386.1 GCA_017304125.1 Sphingomonadales bacterium | reverse complement strand
GGCTGCGCGGCATCCGCGCCTATCTCGTCGCCGCGCCGGCCTATCTCGACCGCCACGGCACGCCGCTTCATCCCGGCGAACTCGGCGACCACCGCCTGTTCGGCTATACCAACGCGCCCGGCCCGTGGCGCTTCCGCGGGCCGGGCGGGGCGGAGGTCGGGGTGCGCGCGACCGGGCCGCTCTCCGCCAATAGCGGCGACGCGCTGCTGCCGGCGCTGATCGCCGGGCTGGGCATCGCGCGCCTGCCCGATTTCATCATCGGCGCGGCGCTGGCCGACGGCCGGCTGACCGAAATCCTCCCCGAATGGCGCCCCGCGCCGGTCGGGCTGCACCTGCTGACCCCGCCGAGCCCGTTGCGCCCGGCGCGAGTGGAGGCGCTGATCGCCTTCCTGACCGAGCGATTGCGCGACTGAATATTTGATCCGTCACATTCCGCGGCTATGAGCGCGCCGCCCGATGACACAGAAACTGCTTCTCGCAGGCGCCGCCGGCTGCCTTTCGCTCCTGGCGCCGCCCGTCGCTGCGCAGGATGCCGACCAGCCGACGCAGAACTGGGCGATCCACGGCCAGGCGACCTTCGTGGTGCAGGGCGTCGGCGGCTTCGCCTCGCCCTATAGCGGCCCCAACAGCCTCGCGCCGAAACAGGTGAAGGAAACCGCGGACGCCACGCTGTTCCTCGGCGCGCGGCCGTGGGCGGGGGGCGAGATCTGGGTCAATCCCGAGATTGATCAGGGTTTCGGCCTGTCCAATACGCTCGGCGTCGCCGGTTTCCCCAGCGCCGAGGCGTATAAGGTCGGGCGCAGCAATCCCTATTTCCGGCTGCAGCGCCTGTTCGTCCGCCAGACGATCGGGCTGGGCGGCGCGCAGGAGGCGGTTGCGCCCGGGCCGAACCAGCTCGGCGGCATGCGCGATGCCAACCGCATCGTGATCACCGCCGGCAAGTTCGGCGTCGGCGACATATTCGACAGCAACGCTTATGCGCATGATCCGCGCAGCGATTTCCTCAACTGGTCGGCGGTCGATGCCGGCACGTTCGATTATGCCGCCGATGCCTGGGGCTATTCGACCGGCGCCGCGATCGAATATTATCAGGGCGCATGGACGCTGCGGGTCGGCGCGTTCAATCTCTCCAAAGTGCCCAATGGCGAGACGCTGGAGCGCGATTTCAGCCAGTTCCAGCTCGATGCCGAGATCGAGCATCGCCACAGCATCGCCGGCCACCCCGGCGCGGTGCGCGTCACTTTGTTCCGCAACCACGGCCGGTTCAGCCGCTATGACGATGCGCTGGCGCTCGCCGCGGCGACCGGCGGCCCGATCGACCTCGCGCTGACGCGGCGCCCGATGACGCGCATCGGCGTGCATTTCAATCTCGAGCAGGAACTGACCGGCACGCTCGGCGTGTTCGCGCGCGCCGGTATCGCCGACGGGGCGATCGAGCCCTATGATTTCACCGATATCGACCGCACCGCGCAGATCGGCGCGCTGCTCCACGGCGCCGGCTGGGGGCGCAAGGACGACCGCATCGGGCTCGCGCTGATCGCCAACGGCATTTCGGCGGAGCATCGCCATTTCCTCGCCAGCGGCGGGATCGGCGTGCTGGTCGGCGACGGGAAGCTGCCCGATGCCGGGGCGGAGGAGATCGCCGAATTATTCTACGCCGTGCGCATCACCCCCGCGTTCGAGGCGACGGTGGACGCGCAGCATATCGCCAACCCGGGCTACAACCGCGAGCGCGGCCCGGCGAACGTCCTCGCGCTGCGGCTCCACGCGGCGTTCTGATCCTTTCTCCCCTCCCCCTTCCTTGCTCCCCTCCCTGGTGAAGGGAGGGGCTGGGGGTGGGTGGGTATGAGGCTGGCGTGACGGTGCCCCCGCAGGCCAACCCACCCCCGACCCCTCCCTTGTTCAAGGGAGGGGAGTAAGAAGAAGGGAAAGGCGCCCGCTTGCCACCTGCCCGCGTTTCGCGCTTAACCCTCTGCAATGTACGACGCGCCCTTGCTCGATCATGAGGAGCCGGTTCCGCCCGGCGTCGCCCACCCCAGCCACAAGATGATCGGCGCGGGCCTGATCGCCGCCGCGATGATCGTCGCGCTGGCGGCGGGGATGATCCTCGCCAGCCACCCGTTCGGCTTCGACCGCGCGATCATCCTCGCGCTGCACGAGGCCGGGCCGGTCTGGCTGCGCCATGTGGTGATCGACATCACCACTTTGGGCAGCGTTACCGTGCTGACCCTCGTCGTCGCCGCAACCGCCGCCTTGCTGCTCGTCCGCCGCTTGTGGATCACCGCCGCGCTGGTGGTGCTGGCGACATTGCTCGGCTCGGCGGCGGTGGAATTGCTCAAGACGATCTTCGGTCGCGCGCGCCCCGATATCGTCGATCATGTCGTCGCGGCGAGCGGCTACAGCTTCCCCAGCGGCCACGCCGCCAACAGCGCGATCGTCTATCTCACCATCGCCGCTTTGGTGACGCAGGTGACGCGCGGCCGCGCGACGCGGCGCTATATCGCGCTCGTCGCGGGGCTGCTGGTCATCGCGATCGGCGCGAGCCGGGTCTATCTCGGCGTCCACTGGCCATCCGACGTGCTCGCCGGCTGGAGCTTCGGCACCTTATGGGCGCTCGGCTGGTGGTCGATCGGCGCGACGGCGCGGGCAAGGGTCCAGACCCATAGCCGGCAATGGCCTGGACGGAGCGGATTTTGGCGCCAGGCTAGGAGCAAGGAGTGAGCGATGCATCATGCATCGTGATCGACGCGCGACGCGG
>JAFKLV010000385.1 GCA_017304125.1 Sphingomonadales bacterium | reverse complement strand
ATCGGCGCGGCCGGCGGACGCCAGCAACTCGCCTTCGCCCGCACAGATCAGCGCGCGGCCGCGCGGCGCGGAGAAAGCGATCTTGCCGGCGGCGGGCTCGGCCTCGTCATCGCCGACGATCTCGATCGTGCGCGTCTCGCCGTTGAGCGTGAATTCGATCCGGCTGCCGAAAGCGATTTCGTCGGCAGGCGGCGCAGGCGCGTTGATCGCGGTGACGCGGCGCGTCTGCCAATAGCGCAGATCGCGCGCGATCTCCTCGCGGCGCGCCTCGTCGGCGCCCGCCTGTGCGGCTTCCAGTTCGGCGATCCGCTCGTCGATCAAGGCGCGGCCGCGCGGGGTGACGAGATTCGGCCCCGGCGGGATCGGCAGTTCGAAGCGCGGTTCCTTATGCTCCTCGTCACTCTCGCGGCGGAAGGCGACGCTCATGGCTTTTCAGCGAGCATGTTGATGATGCCGGAGAAATCGCGTCCGCCATGGCCGGCGCCGGCAAAGGCCTCGTACAGCTCCCGGGCGCGCGCACCCATCGGCACCTGCGCATCGACGCTCTCCGCCGCCGCCATCGCGAGGCGCAGATCCTTGAGCATCAGCGCGGCGGCGAACCCGCCTTGATAATCGTGATCGGCCGGGGTTTCCGGGCCGACGCCGGGGACGGGGCAATAGCTCGTCATCGACCAGCTCTGCCCGGAGGAGACGCTGGCGATGTCGAAAAATGCCTGTGCTTCCAGCCCGAGCTTCTGCGCGAGCAGGAAGGCCTCGCAGGTCGCGACCATTTCGGCGCCGAGGATCATGTTGTTGCAGATCTTCGCCGCCTGCCCTGCGCCATTGACGCCGGCGTGGATCACCGCCTTGCCCATATCGGCGAGGAACGGCTGCGCGCGCCCGAAGGCATCCTTGGAGCCGCCGGCCATGAAGGTCAGCGTGCCGGCATTGGCCGCGGCGATCCCGCCCGAGACCGGGGCGTCGACCGCGACCAGCCCCTTGCCCGCTGCCATTTCGGCGACGCGCTTGGCGGTGGCGACGTCGATCGTCGAGCAATCGATCAGGATCGCCGAGGGCAAAGCGACGTCGAGCACACTTTCGGCATAGACCTGCTCCACATGTGTGCCGGCGGGCAGCATGGTGATGATCGCCTCGGCGCCCTCGGCGGCCTCGGTCGCGGTGCCGACGGGGAGGCAGCCGGCGGCCTTGGCGCGATCGAGCGCCTCCGCCGACAGATCGAAGGCGCGGACGTCATGGCCCTTCTTCGCCAGATTGGCGGCCATGCCGCCGCCCATATTGCCCAGCCCGATGAAACCGACGCGCGCCATTTCGTGTCCTCTCCAAATCACAACCGAAACGCCTGAAAGCCCGGCTTCGGTCCCGCTACACTTCCGTCATGCCGGGTTTGACCCGGCATCCAGAGCCACAAATGCCGACGCTCGTTGCCCTGGATGCCGGATCAAGTCCGGCATGACGGAGAAGAGTCGATCGACAGCGTTCAAACCAGCCGGTGGTTACCGGCCCTTCCACACCCCGGGGCGCTTTTCGATGAAGGCGGCCATGCCCTCGGCCTTGTCCTCGGTGGTGACGAGGATCTGGAACAGCCGGCGCTCGGTGACGATGCCCTGCGCGAGCGTCGTTTCGAACGCCATATTGACCAGTTCCTTGTTCACCATCGCGGCCATCGGCGGCATGCCGGCGATCGTCTCGGCGGTCTTGAGCGCTTCCTCGACCAGCGTGGCGAGCGGCACGACGCGCGCGACCAGCCCGGAGCGTTCCGCTTCGGCGGCGTCCATCATCCGCCCGGTGAGGCACATTTCCATCGCCTTGGCCTTGCCGATCGCGCGGGTCAGCCGCTGCGAGCCGCCCATCCCCGGCGCGACGCCGAGCTTGATCTCGGGCTGGCCGAATTTGGCGGTATCGGCGGCGATGATGAAATCCGCCATCATTGCCAGTTCGCAGCCGCCGCCGAGCGCGAAGCCGTTGACCGCCGCGATCCACGGCTTGCGCGTCGCGACCACCCCGGTCTGCCAGCCGACGAAGAAATCCTGCAGAAAGAAATCGGCCGCGGGCATATCCGCCATCTGCTTGATGTCGGCGCCCGCCGCGAACGCTTTCTCGCCCGAGCCGGTGAGGACGAGGCAGCGCTGGCTGTCGTCCTTGTCATAGGCGCCGAATGCCGCGGCCAGATCGACCAGCACGTCCGAATTGAGCGCGTTGAGCGCCTGCGGGCGGTTGAGCGTGACGAGCGTCACCGCGCCGCGCTGCTCGACGAGGATAGTGGCGTAATCGGTCATGTGGTCCTCCGTCATCTGTCTTCCGTCATCCCAGCGAAAGCTGGGATCGTGGGCCGCGAGCGCGGCATTTCGGCATGAGACCCCAGCTTTCGCTGGGGTGACGTAATAGTGTCGGGACGACGTCTGCTATTGCGGCGTCCAGGCCTCATGATCCGGCAGCGGCGCGAAGATCTGGTCGATCAGATGATCGCTCACCCCTTCCGGCGTCGGCGGGTTCCATTTGGGCGCATTGTCCTTGTCGACGATCACCGCGCGGACGCCTTCGAGGAAATCGTGGCGCTGCACGACACGGCCGCCGACCGCATATTCCTGCCGCATCTCGTCCTCGAAGGTCGGCATCGCCTTGCCGTCGAGCAGCAATTTGAGGCTGACCTTCATCGTCTGCGGCGATTTGGTGTTGAGCGTCGCCAGCGTCTCGCGCGCAAAGTCGCTAGGGTCAGCGGCAAGCGCGGCGAAGATGTCCTCCAGCCGGTCGGAAGCGAAC
>JAFKLV010000384.1 GCA_017304125.1 Sphingomonadales bacterium | reverse complement strand
AACGCCGCCATTACCCGGGTGGTATCGAGCGGGCCGAGATTAACGCTCAGGCCGCCCGTGGCTTCCGCCTCGCTCACCGGCCCTGCGGCGCCTTGGTGTTGGCCGGCGCCGCCGCTGCGGGTGCGCCACCCTGCTGGCCCGGCTGCCAGTTCGCCGGCGGGGCGATGCTGACGCTGGGGACGAGGCGGTTGAGCTCGGTCGTCACGTCGGCGGTCAGATCGCCGGCCGGCTCGAGATGCACCACGTCATTCGGCCCGAGCACGATGCTCGCCTTCTTGCGCGTCGCAGCGGCATCGATCGCCGCCTTGAGCTGGCCCTGAATCTGCTCGATCGCATAAGCGCGGGCGCGCGCATAAGGCATCGTGATGCGCTGCAGCTCGGCGTTGCCGGTCTGCTCCTTGGCCTGGATCGCCTGCAGCTGGGTCTGCAGCTGCGCCTGCGGCACATTGGCCTTCTGATCGGCCTGCGCCTTGGTCACCAGCGGCTGGATCTCGGCGGCGATCGCCTGACGGCGCGCCTCGGCCTGATCGAGCGTCGCCTTATAGGTGGTCTGGAGCTGCGACGCGGCAGTCTTCCATGCGTTGCTGTTGCCCACGGCGCCGTCCGGATCGACAACTGCGACGCCGCCGACCTGCGCGTGCGAAACACCGGCGAGAAGCGCGCCCGGCGCCACCAGCGCCGCCGCCATCAGCATGGTCTTGAAGCTTTTCATCAGAATTGAGTCCCTACGTTAAAGGTTACGAGCTTCTTGTCGTCGCCCGGCTGAGAAAGGAGCGCCTTGGCGATATCGATACGCAACGGACCAAACGGCGAGGTCCAGTTGACGCCGAAACCAATCGACAGGCGCGGGCTGGCCGAGCCGCCGTAATAGGTTTCCTTGAACGGTTGCGAAGCGATCACCGGCGAGTTCGGGATGATGCCGTTGCACTTTCCGCTCGGATCAGGGAGGCCCGCGGCGCAGATGGTGGTCACCGTCGTGCCGTTGGCCAGCGTGTAATTGTACAGCAGGTCCTTGTTGCCGTTCATCGCCTGCAGCGGCTGCACCACATCGACCCCGTTTACGTTCGTGACCGGGAAGGTCGCCGTCGGCTGCGGCCGGGTCATGCTGAACAGGCTGCCCGCCTGAACGTAGATCGACGGGCGCAAGCCAAGCTCGCGCGCCCCCGAGCCGAGCGGCAGCTCAAGCTCGATCCGGCCGAGATAGTAAGCATTGCCGCCCAGCGCATCGTCGACGATCTGGTTGCGATCGGTGACCAGCACCTGCTTGCCGGTCGAATCGGTCGTATAATATTGGCGCAGCACGCGCGGGCCGACGCCGCGGATATCGAAACCACGGAACTGCGGCTCGCCGAGATAGAAGCGATCGGTGATGCGGACCGAATCGATCCCCGGCCCGCGGCTTCCCTCCAGCGACTTGATATAGCCGCCCTCGCCGACGAACGAGAGGACGAAGCCTTTGCCGAGACCCCAGAATTTCGCGCCTTCCGCACGAGTGCGGATGTAGCGCACGTCGCCGCCGAGCCCGGCGAAATCCTGGCTGAACGAGAAGCGCATCCCCTTGGTCGGGCGAAGCCGGCTGTTGAGGCTGTTGTACATCAACGAATAGCCGACCGACGAGGTCAGCCGGTTGCCGATCGCGTCGCAGAGATAACGCCCGGCGACCAGCGGGTCGCAGGTGTCGTTGGGGCTGCTGCCGCGAATGCCGCTGCCGTTAATGTCGGTATAGTAGGTCGCGCGATCGAGGCTGACCTGATCGTAGGACAGACCATAACGGCCCGACAGCGACCAATATTCGGTCAGCGGCACGCCAAGGCGCACCTGGAAGCCGGTCGAGGTCTGGCTGTAGGTGGTCTGGCGATCGGTGCCGAGATAGTTGAACGCGTTGTAATCGCGGCGGAACAGATCGACGCCCAGCGCGATGTTGCGATCGAACAGATAGGGCTCGGTAAAGCCCAGTTCGACCGATTTGGAATAAGCCGAATAATTGACGCCAGCGCGCAGTTCCTGCGCCTTGCCCCGGAAGTTCGACTGGGTGATGTTGGCCTGGATGATGAAGCGTTCGAGGCTCGAATAGCCCGCCGAAAGCTGCAGCTGGCCGGTCGCCTTTTCCTCGACGTTCGCTTCGAGCACGACGCGATCGGGCGCCGAGCCCGGGGTCTGCTTGATCTCGAACTTGTCCTGGAAATAGCCCAGGCTGTTGATGCGATCGGTCGAGCGCTTGACCTGGAAGCTGTTGAAGGCGTCGCCTTCCGCGAGACGCACCTCGCGGCGGACCACCTTGTCCTGCGTCTGGGTATTACCCGTGATCTCCACCCGCTCGACATAGGTGCGCTGCGCCTGTGCGATGTGGAAATTGATCGACATCGTCAGCGCGTCGCGGTCGCGCGAGAATTCCGGGTTCACGTCGGCGAAGGCGTAGCCGAACAGGCCGGCCGTCTGGCTCAGGCTGTCGACGGTGTCTTCGACCTTCTTCGCGTCATACCAGTCGCCCTTCTTGATCGAGAGCGTCTCTGCCATGCGCTTATTGTCGAAATCACGAATATCGCTGTCGACGGTGACGTTGCCGAACTTGTAACGCGGACCTTCCTCCACCACGTAAGTGATGATGAAATCGCGCTTATCCGGGGTCAATTCTGCCACCGCGCTGGTCACGCGGAAATCGGCATAGCCGTTGGTCAGATAGAATTGGCGAAGCTTCTGCTGGTCATACGCCAAACGGTCCTGTTCGTTTTTTTTGTTGGACGACATGAAGCGGAAGAACCGCGA
>JAFKLV010000383.1 GCA_017304125.1 Sphingomonadales bacterium | reverse complement strand
CCTGGCCAGCACCGCCGGCACGTCCTGCGCCTTCAGCACACGCTTCGGCGCGGCGGCGGAATCGACCGCCTTGCCGGACTCAAGATCGGCGGCGCTGACGAAACCGTGCCGCTCCAGCAACACCTCCAGCGCCTTGATCCAGATTTCGTAATAGCTGGAGGAATAGTAATCGGCCGGATGCAGCGATTCGCGCGCATGCCGGCTTTCGTCGATGTTCCAGGCGCCGAATGCGCCGGCGCAAAGCGTCACGCCAAGCGCGCGTTTCTCCCATTCGGCATGAAAATAGGGCTCGTCCCTTTCCGGCGCGACCGGACCGAACCCCATCTGCCCGCCGAGGTCCTGCGGCCCGTTCATGCCGGCTCCCTCGCAAGGCCGGTGCCGATCATGGAATCGCGCGTCACCAGCGCGGCAAGCGCCTCCTCGCCGAGCTCTTCCGTGCCGCCGGGGCGCATCGGCACCACCAGATAGCGCAGTTCCGCGGTAGAATCCCACACGCGGATTCTTGTCTCGAGCGGCAGCACCAAGCCGAATTCCTCCAGCACCCCGCGCGCCGCGTTGAGCTGCCCGCGCCCGCCGTCGATCAGCACCAGATCGGGCCAGCTATCACCGTCGCGATCGGGGTCTTCCTCCAGCGCGCGGGCGAAGCGGCGGCTGAGCACCTCGCGCATCATCCCGAAATCGTCGCCGGGGATGGTTTCCTTGTTGCGGATATTGAACTTGCGATACTGGCCCTTGCGGAACCCCTCCGGCCCGGCGACGACCATCGCGCCCAGCGCATTGGTGCCCTGGATATGGCTGTTGTCATAGATTTCGATCCGCCCCGGCGGCTCGGCCAGTCCGAACAGATCGGCCACCTCGCGGTTGAGCTTCGCCTGCGTCGTGCTTTCCGCGAGCCGGCGTTCGAGCGCTTCCTCGGCATTGCGGCGCGCCTGATCGATCAGCCGGCGCCGCGTGCCGCGCTGCGGCACGTCGATCGCGATCTTGCGCCCGGCGGTGGCGGTCAGCGCCTCGGCCAGCAGCGCCGCCTCGGGCACGACGCGATCGACCAGCACGTTGCGGGCCGGCGGCACCTCCTCGTAGAATTGCATCAGGAATTGCTGGAGCACTTCCTCCTCGGGCACATCGGTGGTGTGCGCGGGGAAGAAGCTGCGGTGGCCCCAATTCTGCCCGCCGCGGATGAAGAAGGCCTGGATGCCGATCACCCCTTCGTGCCGCGCCAGCGCGAAGATATCGGCGTCCCCCACCCCTTCGGCGTTGATGAACTGGCTGCCCTGGATGAAGGTCAGCGCCTTGAGCCGGTCGCGCAGCACCGCCGCCAGCTCGAAGTCCATCGCCTCCGCCGCCGCGGTCATCTGCGTGCCGAGCTTGGCCTGCACGTCGGTCGCCTTGCCCGACAGGAAGCGCTTGGCGTCGGCGACCAGCTCGGCATAGCCCGCGGTGTCGATCCGCCCGACGCACGGCGCCGAACAGCGCTTGATCTGGAACAGCAGGCACGGCCGGTCGCGCGTCTTGAAGAAACCGTCGGTGCAGCTCCGCAGCAGGAACAGTTTCTGCAGCGCGTTGAGCGTGGTGTTGACGCTGCCCGCGCTGGCGAAGGGGCCGTAATAATCGCCCCTGGCGCGCCGCGCGCCGCGATGCTTCTGGATCCGCGGGAAATCGTGATCGGCGCGCAGCAGGATGAACGGGAAGGATTTATCGTCGCGCAGCAGCACATTATAGGCGGGGCGATAGCGTTTGATCAGCTGCGCCTCGAGCAGCAGCGCCTCCGCCTCGTTATTGGTCGTGACGATCGTCATCGACCGGGTCAGCGCGACCATCCGCTGCAACCGCCGCGGCAGCCGCTCGACCAGGGTATAATTGGTGACGCGGTTCTTCAGCGCGCGCGCCTTGCCGACATAGAGCACGTCGCCGCGCGCATCGTGCACGCGATAGACGCCGGGCTTGAGCGGCAGGGTCTGCACCACGTTGCGGATCGCCGCGACCCCCGCCTCCAGATCAGGCGCATCGGCGCCGCGCACGGCGAAGGTCGCCTTTTCCTCGTTGAAGCGATCAGGGGGGCCGTAACCAGACATTATCGTTGATCTAGGGACGTCCGCTGGCGCCAGCAATGTGATAGGTCACGCGCCATCGAAAGAGAGGATAACCCCATGCGATTCGCTGCTGTTTCGACTGCCGCCGCCGCGCTGTTGCTCGCCGCGCCAGGGATTGCCCAACATCAGGCGCACAAGATGGCCGCGCATCCTGCGGCCGAACCTGCGCTCCACGCCGCGCTCGCCGATCCCGGCCGCCCGGCCAAGGACGTCGAGCGCGACGCCGCGCGCCACCCGGCCGAACTGCTCACCTTCATGGGGGTGAAACCGGGCGACAAGGTCGCCGATTTCATCATGGGCAGCGGCTATTGGACGCGCATCCTCGCCAAGACGGTCGGCGAGAAGGGCAAGGTCTTTGCCTATCAGCCGGCCGAGTTCATCGCCTATCGCGCCGCCTATGGCACCGATCAGGACACGGCGGTGAAGCCCTATGCGAATGTCGTCGCCTCACGCGAATCGCTTGGCGCGGTGACCTTCCCCGAAAAGCTCGACGCGATCATCACCGTGCAGAACTGGCACGACCTGCACCTCGCCCGTTCGCCCGCGACGCTCGGCGGCTCGATCGCCAAGGCCTTGTATGATTCGCTCAAGCCCGGCGGCGTGCTGCTGGTGGTCGATCATGTCGGACTGGCCGGCGCGACGCCGTTCGCTGTCGCCGATACGTTGCACCGCGGCGA
>JAFKLV010000369.1 GCA_017304125.1 Sphingomonadales bacterium | reverse complement strand
CGGTGCCGCGAAAATGCGGTGGAACCGCATTTTCCCAACGGATTCTAAGCCCGCTTCTTCAGCCCGCGCAGCCGGTGCCACAGGTACAGGCCGCCGGCGATGACGATGACCGCGCCGATCGCGAGATCGGCCTGATGGAAGAAGGCCTTGAGCCGCGGATCGCTGTTCCACGCATTGCCCAGCTTCATCCCGATCCACGCCAGCGCGAGGCAGAACGGCCACGAACCGACGAACGTATAGATGTGAAACGGAATCAGCGGCATCCGCGCCACCCCGGCGGGGAAGGCGATGAAGGTGCGGATGATCGGCAGCATCCGCCCGACCAGGATCGCGATCGGGCCCCAGCGGTTGAAGAAGCGATCGGCCATGTCGAGCTCGCCCGGCCCGATCAGCAGATAGCGGCCCCAGCGCTCGACCAGCGGCCGCCCGCCGCGCTTGCCCGCCTCATACGCAACGATCGAGCCGAGATTGCACCCGATCGCCCCGGCGGTCGCCGCGAGATAGAGATCGAACCGGCCGGTCGAGACGAGATAGCCGGCGAACGGCATGATGATTTCCGACGGCAGCGGGATGCATGCGCTTTCGATCGCCATGAGAAGCGCAATGCCCCAATAACCGCCCGCCGAAATGACGGTGACGGCGAAGGTCGCAAGCGCGGCGAGTATCTTCTCGATCATAGCCGCAGCGCATGCGCGAGCCGGGTGCGGGGGTCAACCTGCGCCGGGCGGCGTGCAACGATCCGTTACATGGTTCATGCGCGTTAAACATAATGATGCTAGGGCGCGCTCATGGGGGCGATTCGCAAAGCGTTGCGATGGGCGGCATTTTCTCTCGGCGTCACCTTGGTGCCGATGTATTTGCTGTCGCGTTGGACGGGGCTGGAAGTCCCGCCGGTCTATTGGGCCTTTGCGACCTTCTGCTCGGGCGGCATCTCCTTCCTCGTCTCGCTGCGGCTCGCCTGGCAAGGCGAGCAATTGCGCCGGCTGAACGAGAAGCTTGAGGCGGCGCATGCGCAGTTGAAACGCGTCGCCGAAACCGATCCGCTGACCGGGGTACTCAACCGCAGCGCCTTTCTCGACCAGCTCGAGCCAGAGCATCGCCGCGTCGGCGGGTGGATATTGGTGCTCGATGTCGATCACTTCAAATCGATCAACGATCGCTTCGGCCATGAAGTCGGCGATCGCGCGTTGCGGAAGGTGGCTGGGGTGCTGCGCCGCTCGGCGCGCACCGGCGATCTGATCGGGCGATTGGGCGGCGAGGAATTCGGCATCTATCTGCCCGGGGTCGGGCGCGGCATTGCGATGCAGGTCGCCGAGCGGATGCGGTGCGACATGGAAACCGCCTCGCTGATCGATCCGGTTGCGCCGGGGATGACGATCACCGTCAGCATCGGGCTGGCCGCGGCGGACCGCGACGTCGCGATTGCCGAAAGCCTGCGCCGCGCGGATTTCGCGATGTACGGCGCGAAGCGCGACGGGCGCAATCGGGTGCGGGTGACGGCGTGACGTCCCCTTCTGCTCCCCTCCCTTGAACAAGGGAGGGGTCGGGGGTGGGTTGGTGTGGGGGATACCGCAGCACTTGCCTCATACCCACCCACCCCCAGCCCCTCCCTTCACCAGGGAGGGGAGTAAGAAGGGGGAGGGGGGAAGAAAGCTTACTCCGCCGCCAGCAGCGTCTCGGCGCCCTGCAGGTCGACCGAGACCAGCCGGCTGACCCCGCGTTCGATCATCGTCACCCCGAACAATCGGTGCATCCGGCTCATCGTCACCGCATTATGGGTGACGATCAGATAACGCGTCTGCGTCTCGCGGGTCATGCGATCGAGCAAATCGCAGAAGCGCTCGATATTGGCGTCGTCGAGCGGCGCATCGACCTCGTCGAGCACGCAGATCGGCGCCGGATTGGTGAGAAACAGCCCGAAGATCAGCGCCACCGCGGTCAGCGCCTGTTCCCCGCCCGACAGCAGGGTGAGCGACTGAAGCCGCTTGCCCGGCGGCTGCGCCATGATCTCCAGCCCGGCCTCGAGCGGATCGTCCGAATCGACCAAAGCGAGATGCGCCTGCCCGCCGTTGAACAAGGTGGTGAACAGCCGCTGGAAATGCCCGTTGACCGCCTCGAATGCGGCGAGCAGCCGTTGCCGCCCCTCGCGGTTGAGCGTGCCGATCGAACCGCGCAGCTGGTTGACCGCCAGCCCCAGTTCCTCGCGCTCGGCGGCATTGCCGACCGCACCGGCCTCAAGCTCGGCCAGTTCCTGCTCGGCGACGAGATTGACCGGGCCGAGCCGCTCGCGGTCGAGCGCCAATTTGTCATGCGCCGCGCTTTCCTCCTGCGGCGCGCGCACTGTCGCGCTGTCGAACCCGGCCTTGGTCGGCAGCACCGGGGCCGGGCATTCGAACCGCTCGCCGGAGAGCTGGCCAAGCTCGATCCGCCGCTGCTCCTGATTTTCCGCGCGCGCCAGCGCTCCGGCGCGCGCCTCGCGGGTCGCGGCGAGCGCTTCGCCCGCGATGCGTGCGGCTTCCTCGCCGCGGCGCAGCCCGGCCTCCGCCTCGCGCTCGGTCGCGGCGAGCGTGTCGGCGGCGGTGCGCTCATTCTCGTGCAGCGCGGCGAGGCTGGCGATATCGGCCGCCAGCGCGGCCGGCCGCTCGGCGAGCATGTCGCGATCGCGCGCAATCTCGCTCTCGCGCTTGGCCATATCGGCGATGCGCCGCGCGGCGTCGCCGGCGCGGCTCTTCCAGCTCTTGGTCTCGGCCTGCGACGCGGCGAGCCGCTCGCGCGCGGCTGCGCCGGCGCGTTCGCGGCT
>JAFKLV010000368.1 GCA_017304125.1 Sphingomonadales bacterium | reverse complement strand
CGCTCGAGCGCGCCGTTCGACGCGAGCGCCGCACGCGCGCGGCCCAGCGCGGCCCGCGCGCGCGCCGCCGCCGCCTGATAGGGCTGCGGATCGATGCGATAGAGCGGCTGGCCCGCGCGCACCTGATCCCCTTCCTCGAACAACCGCGCGAGGATGATGCCGTTGACCTGCGGCCTCACATCGGAGCTTTCATAGGCCACGGTGCGGCCCGGCAGCTCGGTGGTCAGCGTCACCGGCTGGGTCCGCACGGTGACGACGCTCACCTCGGCCGGTCCCTGCTGCTGCGGTGCAGCACCCTGGCCGCAGGCGGAAAGGAGCAGCACGGCCGCAAAGGCAGGCGCGAATTTCCTCATGAAAGTCCCCGATTTTTATGCTAACACGTGAGTGATCGTTCACTCACAATTTGAGCCGAATACGCCCGCCCACAATTCAGAGCAAGCCCGAAAGATCCATGAGCGGAGGAAAATTTTTGCAGTGCAGCATCGACGGCCGCGCCGGACGGGCTACGCAACGACGTGCGCATATCCTTGAAATATCGCGCCGATTGTTCATCGAGAACGGCTTTCACGGCACGGGCGTGGCGCAAATCGCCAGCGCATCCGGGATCAAGGTCGGCCAGATCTACCGCGACTTCGCCTCCAAGGAGGACATTATCGCGGCGATTGCAGCACGCGATCTGACGCGCTTTCTCGACGAGGCCGCGCTCGATCATGCGATCCGCGTCGGCGACATTGCCGGGATCCGCGCCTGGATCCTCACCTTCGTGAGCTATAGCGACGATTTCGAAGGCTATCGCCTGATGCCGGAGATCATGGCCGAATCCGCGCGCAACCCGCGGGTCGCCACGGTGCTGGGAATATTGAACGACCAGATTCAGAACACCCTGCTCACCGCGCTTGCCGCCTGCGCGCCGGGCGAGGCCCATGCCACCGCGCGCGCCGATCTCGCCGATCTGATCAACACATTGGGCGGCGGGCTGTGCCAGTGGATCGTCGTCACCGCGCAACAGGGCCGCGATTTCCGGAGCCTGTGCGCGCAACTCAGCTCGATCATCGAGCGAGAGCTCGATGCGCTGATCGCGCGCACGAAGGGCCAGTCGCCGTTCCACGTCATTTCCTCGTCCGAAACGACCACCACGCCCGCATGACCGATCTGCGGTGATGCCGCTTCCCGCAGGAACGCCCCTATCGGGCGCCGCCCGGTTTGAGGATGTCGCTTGACAGCATTTTACAGCGCCCGCCGCATCCCCGGCGCGCCCTTCTCCCGCGGGAGCGGTGAGCCAAGGGATCGCCGGCGCCATTTCCAGCCGCGCCTTTAGCTGGCCGGCTGGGGTTGCGGCGGCATCAGCGCGTCATCGATCTCCCGCGCGCGCACCGCGGCCTCTCGCCCCATGATCCGCGCGAGATAGGCGTCGAACGCATCGCGCTTCGGCAAGGTGCCGAACTGGA
The DNA here is from genome assembly GCA_017304125.1 of Sphingomonadales bacterium. Lineage (GTDB taxonomy): Bacteria > Pseudomonadota > Alphaproteobacteria > Sphingomonadales > Sphingomonadaceae > Sphingomonas. The sequence goes on along the minus strand of JAFKLV010000368.1, from coordinate 1,353 downwards.
CGCCCCAGCCGATATGGCTGCCAACATACACATCGGCCGCGGTAAAACGGTCGCCGGCGATATAGGGATGCGCCGTCACCGCCCGCTCCAGCGCGTCGACGACATGATCGAGCGAGCCATAGCCCACCATCCGCTGCTGATCGGCGGTCGGCACCACCCCCAGCGCCTTGTTGGTGGTCGCGGCCTCGACGGGGCCGGCGGCGAAGAACATCCAGCGATAATAATCCGCGCGCTCCTCGGCGGTCGGCGCCAGCCCGGCGTCGGGAAACGCCTCCGCGAGATAGGCGATGATCGCCCCGCCCTCGGTCACCACGCGCCCCTTGTGGACGATCGCGGGCACCTTCCCCATCGGGTTGACCGCCAGATAGTCGGCCCCCTTCATCGTATCGGCATAGCCGAGCACGACCGTTTCATAGGGCGCGCCCACCTCCTCCAGCATCCAGCGTGCGATCCGCCCGCGCGACATTGGATTGGTGTAGAAAATCAAGTCGCTCACGCCGTCATCTCCTGGTGATTCGCATGGAACAAATTAGGAACATTTACAGCGTCATGCGTCAAGATATTTATGCAGAAAGGCGATCGTCCGCCCCCAGGCGAGGTCCGCCGCCGGCTTGTTGTAGCGCTCGGCCGAGGTGTCGTTGTTGAAGGCGTGATCGACGCCGGGATAGGTGAAGGCCTCCACCGTCTTTCCCGCCGCCTTGAGCGCCGCGACCCATGGCTCGCCGGTCTGCGCGACCCGCGTGTCCTTGCCGGCATAATGGAGCAGCATCGGCGCCGCGACCTTCGCTGCCTCGGCCGGCGCCGGCGCCGGGCCGTAATAGGCCACCGCCGCATCGATCGCCGCGCCGCCCGCCACCGCCAGCCGGTCGACCAGCGCGCCGCCCCAGCAGAAACCGACGATGCCGCCCTTCTCGCTGGTCGCCGCGCCCTTCCTGGCCTCGGCGAGAATCTCCAGCCCCTGTGCGATGACCAGATCGTAATCGGCGCGCGCAATCATGTCCCGCGCGCGATCCTCGTCAGCCGGGGTGCCGCCCTGGGGCCCGAGAAAATCAGGCGCGACCACACGAAAGCCGGCCAGCGCGACGCGCCGCGCGACATCGCGGATATGATCGTTGAGCCCGCGATTCTCGTGGATCACCATCACCGTGCCGAGCGGCTTTCCGCCGGTCTTGGGGCGGGCGAGATAGACGATCGAGGGTTTCCCCGCGGCGGTGGCGTGGACCGTGCGGGTGATCAGCCGGGCGTCGTCCGGCGTGGTGATCGCGGCCGCGGCGGGCGCGGCGCCGATCCCGGCGATCAGCGCCTCGGCGGCGGCGACCGACCCGGCCAGCGCGGTCATCTCGCGCAACAGGG
>JAFKLV010000367.1 GCA_017304125.1 Sphingomonadales bacterium | reverse complement strand
AATGCGGTAAAACCGCATTTTCCGAACAGACTTTGGGCGTCTTGCGCGTTAAGCGGAATTCCATGACCAAGCCCGTCCGCATCGCTCCTTCGATCCTGTCCGCCGATTTCGCCAAGCTCGGGGAGGAGATACGCGCGATCGACGCCGCCGGGGCGGACTGGATCCACGTCGACGTGATGGACGGCCATTTCGTTCCCAATATCACGATCGGCCCGGCGGTGGTGAAGGCGCTGCGCCCGCACACGACAAAGCCGTTCGACGTCCATCTGATGATCTCCCCGGTCGACCTCTATCTCGAGGCGTTCGCCGAGGCCGGTGCGGATACGATCACCGTCCACCCCGAGGCGGGGCCGCACATCCATCGCACGATCCAGCATATCAAGAGCCTCGGCAAGCGCGCCGGGGTGGTGCTCAACCCGGCGACCCCGGTCGATGTGCTCGATTACCTCATCGACCTGGTCGATCTGGTGCTGGTGATGAGCGTCAACCCCGGCTTCGGCGGGCAGAGCTTCATCGACAGCCAGTTGCGCAAGATTTCCACGATCCGCGCGATGATCGAGGCGAGCGGGCGCGATATCGATCTGGAGGTCGACGGCGGGATCGATCAGCGCACCGCGCGCCTCGCGATCGATGCCGGCGCCGATGCCTTGGTCGCCGGCACCGCCACGTTCCGCGGCGGCCCCGACGCCTATGCCGCCAATATCCGGGCGTTGCGCGGCGAATGAGCGAACCGCGCGAGGATCTGGCCGCCGAATCCGGCCCCGACGGGATCGAGCAGGGCAAAAGGCTGGTGCGATCGGGCGGCGATCGCGGGCTGTCGCTCGCCGAGCGCCTGTCGCAGACCTTCGACCGGCTGACGTGGCGCACCCCGCTGCATTCGTTCCGGCTCAAGGGGCGCTATCCGCTCAAGCTGATCGCGGTGCCCGACGATCCCATATTCGGCGATGTCGCGCGTGGGCAGGCGTTGCTCGCCGGGCATTTCCTGTGGCGCGGCGAGGCGCTGGAGATTGCCGGGCTCGATTTCCGCACGCTCGATGTCGCGCCGGGCTTCGCCGATTATCTCCATTCCTTCGCATGGCTGCGCGATCTCTCCTCGGTGGCGACACGCGTGCAGGGCGCGCCGATCGCCGAAGGGCTGATGTCGCGCTGGCTGCTCGCGCATGCCGATAAGGTCGCGGGCGCGGCGTGGCGCCCCGATCTGTGGGGACGGCGCATCCTGTTCTGGACCGCGCATGCGCCGCTGATCCTGTCGTCGACCGATCTGGTCTATCGCTCGAAAGTGCTCAACACGCTGGCGCGCGGCGCGCGGCATCTCGATCGCGGCGCGGACAAGACCCCGCCGGGGCCGAAGCGCGTCGCGGCGTGGAGCGGGCTGATCGCGGCGCGGCTGCTGATCCCCGGCGGCGATGCCGGGCTCGCCTTCGCCGAGGCCGGGCTGACGCGCGCACTGGGCAGCGCTTTGTTCGAGGATGGCGGCGCGGTGAGCCGCGCGCCCGACGCATTGCTCGATATCGCCGAAGTGCTGGCAACACTGCGCGAAGGCTATGAGGCGCGCCGGCTGGCGCTGCCCGAGGTGGCGGAAAGCGCGCTGGCGCGGCTCGTCCCGGCGTTGCTCGGGGTGTGTCACGCCGATCGCGGGCTGGCGAGCTGGCAGGGCAGCGGCCCGGTGTCGGCCGACCGCCTCGCGCAGGTGATCGAGGCGACGCGGGTACGCGCGCGCCCGCTCAAACAGGCACGCGAATGGGGCTATCAGCGGCTCGGCGGGGGCAAAGCGGTGCTGATCGTCGATGCCGCCCCGCCGCCGGTGGCGCGCGCGGTCGACGGCGGTTGCGCCTCGACGCTGGCGTTCGAATTTTCCGACGGCGCGACGCGGCTGATCGTCAATTGCGGTGGTGCGCGCGATGCCTCCGCCCGGCTGCCGCGCGCGCTGGCCGACGGGCTGCGCACCACCGCGGCGCATTCGACGCTGACGCTCGACGATTCCAATTCGACCGCGATCCTCTCCGATGGCAGCCTGGGCAAAGGCGTGACCGCGGTCGAGCTGTCGCGGCAGGAATCGGACGGGGCGAGCCGGATCGAGGCCAATCACGACGGCTATGTTCGCCGCTTCGGCTTCGTCCACCGCCGCCAATTGGTGCTGGCCGGCGACGGGCGCGAGCTGCGCGGAGAGGATGCCCTGTTGCCCAAGGGGCGCCGGCGGCGGTCGACGCCGACGCCGTTCGCGATCCGCTTCCATCTCGGGCGCGGGGTGGAGGCGTCGCCGACCGCCGACGGGCTCGCCGCGGTGCTGCGCGTGCCGGGCGGGGCCTTGTGGCAGTTCCGCGCGCGCGGCGACTCGCTGGCGATCGAGGACAGTTTGTGGATCGACGCCGAGGGGCGGCCGATCGCGACGCAGCAGCTCGTCATCACCGGCGCGGCCGATGCGGGCGGGGCGAGCATCAGCTGGGCGCTGAAGCGCGCGCGCTGAGGCAACTGGCCTTTTATTATCGTCATGCCGGACTTGATCCGGCATCCAGAGCCGCAAACGCCGTCGCCCGTGGCTCTGGATGCCGGGTCGAGCCCGGCATGACGGAGGGTGAGGGTGGCGCAGCGGCGAATTGGACCCTAATAGGCCGCGCGAGTCCTCCCTTAGCTTCGCGAAAGCCGACCATGACCACGATTCCGATCAAGCGCGCGCTTCTTTCCGTGTCCGACAAGACGGGGGTGGTCGATCTCGCCCGCACTTTGGCCGAGCGCGGGGTCGAACTGGTCTCGACCGGCGGGACTGCCAAGGCGCTGCGCGAGGCGGGGCTGACGGTGCGCG
>JAFKLV010000366.1 GCA_017304125.1 Sphingomonadales bacterium | reverse complement strand
GCGACGACCGGCTCCGCGACCATCACGGGCGGCGCATCCCCGGCATCGGCCGCAGGAGCGTCGGCCGGCAACGGGTGCGGATAATCAGTGCCTTCGGCGGGAGAATCGGTCGGATGCGCGCGCATGATCCGCTCATTCTCCTCCTTCCACTTCTTTTCCATCTCGGCCAGTTCGGCCTCGCGGATCATCTCGTCGAAGCCGGCGCGGAACTGGCGCGCGACCGAGCGGGCACGGCCGACCCAGTAACCCAGGACGCGCATCGCCTTGGGCAGGTCTTTCGGCCCGATGACGACCAGCGCGACAAGCGCCACGACCGCCCATTCGGAGAAATTGAAATCAAGCATGAGCGGGCCGGCGGCGCGAGGGGGGCAGCAGAGGGGCGAGCTGAAGGCGTCGGCCGATCAGCGCGCCTTCTCGTCCTGCACGATCGTTTCAGCCGGACGCACCGTTTGCTGCGCCTCGATCCGCGGGGTCGGCTTGGCGACGGTATCTTCGTCTTCCTCGGCCATGCCCTTCTTGAAATTCTTCACGCCCTTGGCGACGTCACCCATCAGGTTCGAAAAGCGCCCGCCTCCCAGCAGAAGGATGGCGATGATGGCGACGACGATCCAATGCAGCGGGCCAAACGTGCCCATGACAGCTCTCCTGATAAGCAAGCTGCTTATCTAGTCATCCTCGTCGTCCTTTTCTACCGCGAGTTGATCGAAGGCGAGATCGACCGGATCGAGCAGCCCGGCGGCCTTCAGATCGTCGATTCCCGGCAGATCGCGGCGGCTTTCCAGCCCGAAATGATCAAGGAATCCGGGCGTTGTCGCAAACATCAGCGGGCGCCCCGGCACTTCGCGCCGCCCGGCGGGGCGGACCCAGCCCGCCTCCATCAGCACGTCGAGCGTGCCCTTGGAGATCTGCACCCCGCGGATCGATTCGATTTCCGCGCGCGTCACCGGCTCGTGATAGGCGATGATCGCCAGCGTCTCGATCCCGGCGCGGGAGAGCTTGCGCGCTTCCTCGCGGTCGCGGCGCAGCAGATGCGCGAGATCGGCCGCGGTCTGGAAATGCCACCGCCCGCCGCGCTCGACGAGATTGACCCCGCGCCCGGCATAATCCGCCGCCAGCGCAGCGAGCACCGCGGCGATATCGCCCTCCCCGACATGCCCGCGGATCGCCTCCACGGTCATCGCCTCGGTCGCGGCGAACAGCACCGCCTCGACCGCGCGGGTGAAATCGTCGGGCGGGGTCATGCCGATGCCCGCAGATAGAGCGGGGCGAAGGGCGATTTCTGCGCCAGTTCCACCCGTCCCTGCCGCGCCAGTTCCAGCGCGGCGAGAAAGCTCGACGCCAGCGCCGATTTGCGGAACGTCCCCGACGCGCCATCGGGCAGGAAACGCTCGATCGAGGCCCATTCGATCGTGCTGCCGATCAGCGCCGAGACACGCTCGATCGCCGCCTCCAGCGTCATCACCTGACGATCGTGAACGACATGCATCACCGGCCGGGTGCGCGCCGAGATGCGCCCGTAAGCCGCGATCAGGTCGTAGATTTCAGCGGTCCAGCGCGCCTTCCGCACGGTGCGCAGCCCCTCCGGCGCGGCGCGGCGGAAGACATCGCGGCCGAGCCGGTCACGCGCCATCAGCCGCGCGCCGGCCTCGCGCATCGCGTTGAGCCGTTCGAGCCGCAATTGCAGGCGCAGCGCGAGTTCTTCGGGGCTCGGCTCGACCTCCGGATCGCGCGGCAGCAACAGGCCGGATTTGAGATAGGCGAGCCATGCCGCCATCACGAGATAATCCGCCGCCAGCTCTAGCCGCAGCGACCGCGCCTGCTCGATGAAGATGAGATATTGCTCGACCAGCGCGAGAATCGAGATCTGCTTCAGATCAACCTTCTGCGAGCGCGCGAGCGCCAGCAGCAGATCGAGCGGCCCTTCCCATCCCTCGAGATCGAGCTTCAGGATATCGTCGTCTTCGGTCAACGGCTTGCCGTGGGGCGGGAGGGATTCATCGGCTTATGCTGGCAGAATGTGCCCGCGTTGCCCAGTCGCCTGCGCAAAGTTCACGAAGTTCACACGAGTGAAGCGTCACAACAGTGAGCGATCCTCAAGATAATTATTTATCTAGAGATACTTAACCAAGAACCCGTCACCCCGGCTCAAGGCCGGGGCGACGAACGGGGTCAGGCGAGCGCGAGCAAGGCGTCGCGCTTCTCGATCAGCGCCGCGAAATCGCCCTCGGCCGGCGCCACGCTGGCCATTGCGCGATCGAGCCGCGCGCGCGCCGCCGGTGTAATCTCGTCCAGCCGCCCGGCGATCTCGATCATCTCGTCCATCCGCGCCCAGCAATCGAGCACGATATCACACCCCGCCGCGATCGCCCCCGCCGCTTTCTCCCCGGCGGTGCCGCTCAGCGCCTTCATATCGATCTCGTCGGTCAGCAGCAGCCCGTCGAAGCCGATCCGGCCGCGGATCACCTGCTCGATCACCACCGGCGACAGCGTGGCGGGGCGTTCGCGGTCCCACGCCTCGAACACGATATGGCTCGTCATCCCCATCGGCGCGCCGGCCAGCGCGCGGAACGGCGCGAGATCCTCCTCCAGTTCCGCATCGCTCGCGGTGACGGTGGGGAGGTCATAATGCGAATCGACGATCGCCCGACCGTGCCCCGGCATATGCTTGACCACGCCGACCACACCCGCCGCCGCCAGCCCCTCCAGCGTCGCGCGGCCCATTGCCGCGACGCGCTTGGGTTCGTGGCCATAAGCGCGGCAGGCGATCGCCTCGGTCGTGCCCGCACGCGCAACATCGAGCAGCGGCA
>JAFKLV010000365.1 GCA_017304125.1 Sphingomonadales bacterium | reverse complement strand
GATCTCATGATCGATCGCGCGCGCGACGACATCGCGCGGCGCCAGCTCGGCGCGGGGATCGAAATCGGGCATGAAGCGGTGGCCGTTGGTCGGCAGCTTGAGCTGCCCGCCCTCGCCGCGCACCGCCTCGGTGATCAGGAAATTCTTGACGTCGAGATTGTACAGGCAGGTCGGGTGGAATTGCATGAATTCCATGTTCGAGATGCGGCAGCCGGCGCGCCACGCCATCGCGATCCCGTCCCCCGTCGCGCCGCGCGGCGCGGTGGAGAAGAGATAGGTGCGCCCCGCCCCGCCGGTGGCGAGGATCGTCGCGCGCGCGGTGTAGAGATTGACCCGCCCGGTGCGGCGATCGACCGCATAGACCCCCCACACATTGCCCGCGCCCGAATAGCGTTCCTCGTGGCGGCTGGTGGCAAGGTCGATTGCCACCTGATCGGGGACGAGGGTGATATTGGGGTGCTTCTCGGCGGCGCGCTGCAGCGCCTCCTGCACCGCCCAGCCGGTCGCATCGTCGACATGGACGATGCGGCGGTGCGAATGTCCGCCCTCGCGGGTCAGATGCAGCGCATCGCCCTCGGTGGCGAAGGGTACGCCCAATGCCTGCAGTCGCTGGATCGCGGCGGGGGCGTTCTCGACGACGAATTCGACGGTGGCGCGGTCGTTGAGCCCCGCGCCGGCGATCATCGTATCCTCGATATGGCTGTCGAACGTGTCGCCCGGCTCGAGCACCGCGGCGATCCCGCCCTGCGCATGCGCGGTCGAGCCCTCGTTGAGCGCGCCCTTGGCGAGCACGGTGACCGTGAAACGGTCGGCAAGGTTGAGCGCGGCGGTCAGCCCGGCGGCGCCGGAACCGACGATCAGGACGTCGCTGGTGCTGGTCATGCGCGCTTGTTGCCCGAAAGTTGCGCCGCGCGACAATGGCAAAACATGCCGATAAAAGCTTTACATGATCGAAGCCGAATTTATCGCCGCGCTCCGCCGCCTGCCGCTCCACGCCGGCGCACAGGGGCTGGCGGACGATGTCGCGCGGCTGGGCGAGCATATCCTGACCACGGATACATTGGTCGAAGGGGTACATTTCCTCGCCGATGACCCGCCCGACGATGTGGCGTGGAAGCTGGTCGCGACCAATGTGTCCGATCTCGCGGCAAAGGGCGCGCGGCCCGAAGGGGTGCTGCTCAATTATCCGTTGGGCGACGATGCCTGGGATCGCGGCTTCCTCGCCGGGCTGGCGGCGGCGCTGGCGGCGTTCGATTGCCCGCTGCTCGGCGGGGACACGGTATCGCTGCCGGCGGGGGCGCGCGCGCCCCGGCGACGACCTGTGGGTGACCGGGACGATCGGCGATGCCGGCGCCGGGCTGGCGATCGCGCGCGGCGCGGCGGGGCCGGCGACCTTGCTCGCCGCCTATCGCCGGCCGATCCCGCGCGTCGCGGAGGGGCGGCTGCTCGCGCCGCAGGTTCGTGCGATGATGGACGTCTCGGACGGCCTGTTGATCGATGCGTGGCGGATGGCCGCCGCGAGCGGCTGCGCGGTGACGATCGATCTCGCGCTGGTGCCGCTCTCGGCCGATTATCGCACCTTCGGGGGCGATGCGCTGACGGCGGCCACGGCAGGGGACGATTACGAACTGTTGTTCGCCGCCGCGCCGGATGCCGCCATCCCGGCACCCGCGACCCGCGTCGGAAAATTCTCTGCGGGCAAAGGCTTGTCGCTGACCGAGCGTGGCAGCGCAGTGCCGCTGCCGGCCCGGCTCGGTTTCGAGCATCGCCCGTAATCGACACTGAGCCGTTAGCCAGACGCGCTCCGTCACCCCGGGCTTGAGCCGGGGGACGAGAGAGCGGACAGCGCGCGATAAGCAAAGACTTCACCAAATGCCGGGGCGGCTTGCGCCTGCGCCGGGCGCTCTATACGCCTTCACCCGTCCGTGTCCGCCAGAAGGGGCAAAAGCCTTGGGCGCGGGGAGAACAGACTAGGGGAAGGAATGCGATGACGACGGTCACTATCGCCATCCTCTGCGGCCTATTGGCCGTGGTCTATGGCATCGTCACTAGCCAACAGGTGCTCCGCGCCTCGGCGGGCAATGAAAAGATGCAGGATATCGCAGCCGCCATTCAGGAGGGTGCGAAGGCTTATCTCTCTCGGCAATATACCACCATCGCGATCGTCGGGGTGATCGTCGCGATCATTCTGGCGGTAACGCTGGGGCTTACCTCGACGATCGGTTTCGTGATCGGCGCGATCCTGTCGGGCGTTGCCGGTTTTGTCGGGATGAGCATTTCGGTGCGTGCCAACGTCCGCACCGCAGAGGCGGCGCGCGGGTCGTTGCAGGGCGGGCTGACGATGGCGTTCCGTTCGGGCGCGGTGACCGGGATGCTGGTCGCCGGGCTGGGGCTGCTCGCGATCTCTGGCTTCTTCTGGTATCTCACCGGGCCGGGCGGGCATGCGCCCAATGACCGCGTGATCGTCGAGGCGCTGACCGCGCTGGCGTTCGGCGCGTCGCTGATCTCGATCTTCGCGCGTCTCGGCGGCGGCATCTTCACCAAGGCGGCCGACGTCGGCGCCGACCTCGTCGGCAAGGTCGAGGCCGGCATCCCCGAGGACGACCCCCGCAACCCGGCCGTGATCGCCGACAACGTCGGCGACAATGTCGGCGATTGCGCCGGCATGGCGGCCGATCTGTTCGAAACCTATGTCGTGACTTTGGGCGTGACGATGGTCTCGATCGCCCTGCTCATCCGCGCCGATGCGGGCGAGCTGATGAAGCTGATGTCATTGCCGCTGATCGTCGGCGGGGTGTGCATCATCACCTCGGTGATCGGCACCTATATGGTGCGGCTGGGCAGCAGCGGCTCGATCATGGGCGCGCTCTACAAGGGCTTCGGCACCTCGGCACTGCTCTCGGTCCCGGCGATCTATCTCGTGACCAAGATGACGCTGGGGGATCTCAACACCCCGATCGGTGCGCCGGGCTTTCTCGATCAGGCAAGCGATGCGCTGGGTGGCGATCTCACCGATGCGGCGACCGCCGCGCCGGCGGTCACCGGGGTGGCGTTTACCGGCATGGACCTGTTCTGGTGCATGATGATCGGTCTGGTGGTCACCGCGCTGATCGTGTGGATCACCGAATATTATACCGGGACCAATTACCGCCCGGTGAAGTCGATCGCCCGCGCCTCCGAAACGGGGCACGGCACCAATGTGATCCAGGGCCTTGCGGTCAGCCTCGAGGCGACCGCGCTGCCGACCCTGGTGATCGTGATCGCGGTGATCGCGGCGTATAAGCTCGCCGGGATCATCGGCATCGCGTTCGGCGCGACCTCGATGCTGGCGCTGGCCGGGATGGTCGTGGCGCTCGACGCTTACGGGCCGGTGACCGACAATGCCGGCGGCATCGCCGAAATGGCCGGACTGCCCGACGACGTGCGGCACAAGACCGACGCGCTCGACGCGGTGGGCAACACCACCAAGGCGGTGACCAAGGGCTATGCGATCGGCTCGGCGGGGCTTGCCGCGCTCGTGCTGTTCGGGGCTTATACCACTGACTTGCAGACCTATTTCCCGGATACGCAGGTCGATTTCAGCCTCTCCAATCCGTATGTGATCGTCGGGCTGCTGCTGGGGGCGTTGCTCCCTTATCTGTTCGGCGCGTTCGGCATGACCGCGGTCGGCCGCGCGGCGGGCGCGGTGGTCGAGGAAGTGCGCGATCAGTTCCGCAACAATCCCGGGATCATGGAGGGGACCAGCCGGCCCAATTACGGCCGCACCGTCGATCTCGTCACCCGTGCGGCGATCCGCGAGATGATCATCCCGTCGCTGTTGCCGGTGCTCTCGCCGATCCTTGTCTATTTCATCGTCTCGGGGGTCGAGAACCAGGCGGCGGGCTTTGCGGCGCTGGGGGCGATGCTGCTCGGCGTGATCGTTTCCGGGCTGTTCGTCGCGCTGTCGATGACCAGCGGCGGCGGCGCATGGGATAACGCCAAGAAATATATCGAGGACGGCCATTACGGCGGCAAGGGTTCGGAGGCGCACAAGGCCGCCGTGACCGGCGACACCGTGGGCGATCCGTATAAGGACACCGCCGGCCCGGCGGTGAACCCGATGATCAAGATCACCAATAT
>JAFKLV010000364.1 GCA_017304125.1 Sphingomonadales bacterium | reverse complement strand
CGTCGGTCATCGCGATCAGATGCTGGACGATATCGCCGACATTCTTCGGATTGACGGAATCGGTCATCCCGAACTGGCGGCCCCAGGCCTCGCGATCGGGGTTGATATCGACGCCGATGATCCGCGCCGCGCCGGCGAAAGCATCCGCTCGGTCGTGGTCTATTGATGGAGACGGTCTCCACCAATCAGGCGTTCGGCGGGGTGCAGGGCGTTTACCGCCACGCCTCCGCCGCGACCGGCACCGAGATGACCTTCGCGGTCTATGTCCCGCCGCATGCACCGGGGGCGAAGCTGCCGGTGGTATGGTATCTGTCGGGGCTGACCTGCACCCACGCCAATGCGACCGAAAAGGGCGAATATCGCCGCGCGGCGGCGGAACTGGGGCTGATCGTCGTGACGCCCGATACCAGCCCGCGGGGGCCGGACGTGCCCGACGATGCCGAGGGCGCTTATGATTTCGGGCTCGGCGCCGGCTTTTACGTCGATGCGACCGAGGCGCCATGGGCGACGCATTATCGCATGTGGTCGTACATCACCGACGAATTGCCCGCGTTGCTCGCGGCGCATTTCCCGGCCGATATGGCGCGCCAGTCGATCACCGGCCATTCGATGGGCGGGCATGGCGCGCTGACCATCGGGCTCAGCTTCCCCGATCGCTATCGTGCGGTTTCGGCCTTTGCGCCGATCGTCGCGCCGTCGCAGGTGCCGTGGGGCGAGAAGGCGCTGGGCGGCTATCTCGGCGCGGATCGCGCGGCATGGCGCAAGCATGATGCGGTGGCGCTGATCGAGGATGGCGCGCGGGTGCCGGCGTTGCTGGTCGATCAGGGCGCGGCGGATCAGTTCCTCGCCGGCCAGCTCCGCCCCGAATTGCTCGCGGCGGCGTGCGAGAAGGCCGGCATCCCGCTCACGCTGCGGCTGCAGTCGGGATATGACCATAGCTATTATTTCATCTCGACCTTCATGGCCGATCACCTCGGCTGGCACGCCGAGCGGTTGAAATAATCCCCCGTCACCCCGGCTTAAGGCCGGGGTGACGGTGTTGCCGTATAATAGCCTGTATTATCAGCATTATTCCGGTGAGCTGCGAAACTGGCCACGCCCGTCACTCGTGTGAACTTCGTGACCTTAGCTCGTCGTCTCGCCGCCGGCATCATCCGGCCCGGCGCCTTCGGGCGGGGCGATGTTGCGGTGAACGCGCACCCCGGCGACCACCGATGAATGCGCGGCCGCCGGTGCCACCACCGCGGCGGCGGGGGTAAGTTTCGCGGCGATCGCCGATTGTTCGCGATGGATCGTCACCGAGCCGACCGTCTCGCCGTCACCGCTGCCGGCGTCGCCGCTGCGGTGGACCGTCACGCCGTTGCCGATCGCCCCGGCGAGCGTCATGCCGACCTCGGGTTCGAGCCCGTCATAGCGCTGGCGGAAGGCGAGCGCATTTTCCATCGCATCGCGCCAGCGGTAGAAGATGTGCGAGCCGACCATGCCGATCCGCGTCAGGCTCGGCGCCCACCACGGCGACACGTAATTGGCGTGATAATGCGTCGCCGAGCCGACCGGGGCATAGACTTCGCCCGCCAGCGCCGCCACCGCCACCGCGCGCTCGCCGTCGACCGGCTCGGAGCGGGCTTCGTAATAGACCGCCTGGGTCAGGCAATCGAGCGCGCGGGCGGCATCGTCGGCCGCCTGCAGGCCGGTGTCGAACGCCGGTGCGGCATTGTAGACCGCCGGGTGTGCGATCCGCGCCAGCGCGGTTTCCTCCACCAGATCGGTCGGGACGTCGAGTTCGAGCCGCTGGAGCAATTCGCGCGGATCTTTCACCGGGCGTTGCGGCGCCTTTGCCGCGGCCAGGGCGGCATAGTTCGGCGCCCGCTGCTGCGGCACGCACGATGTCGCCAGCACCAGCGCCGGCACGGCAAGGAGAATCGCCTTAAACATCGCCCCCGACGGAAAATTGCGGTTGGCCAAGCGGTAAATCAGAGCGGCTAAAAGCCGGTTAACGGCGGCGGCGCTTGTCGCGCGATCGTTATTGCCGCACATCGTATGATCAAGCGGTGGAAGGGGTGAGGATGCAGGAAAAGCGCGCGCTTGGCGTGTGGGCGGCGCTGGCGCTGGTCGTCGGCAATATGATCGGATCGGGCATCTATCTGCTGCCCGCGACGCTCGCCCCGCTCGGCACCAATGCGATGATCGGCTGGCTGGTGACGATCGCCGGCGCGATGTGCCTCGCCTTCGTCTTCGCGCGGCTCGCGGCGGTGATCCCGGCGGCGGGCGGACCCTATGCCTTCGCCCGCGCCGCATTCGGCCCGGCGACCGGCTTTGCGGTGGCGTGGAGCTATTGGGTTTTGGTGTGGGCGGGCAATGGCGCGATCGCCGTCGCCGTCGTCAGCGCGCTGAGCCTGCCTTTCCCGGCGCTCGGCAGCGGGGTGCCCGCGGTGGTGGCGACACTGGCGCTGGTGTGGGGGCTGGTCGCGGTCAATATCCGCGGGGTCGGGCTGGCCGGGCGGGTGCAGGTGGTCACCGCGATCCTCAAGCTGGTGCCACTCGCCGGGGTGATCGCGCTGGCCGCGTGGTTGCTGCTGCGCGACGGCGGGCATGCGCTCGCCGCCAATCCGCCGGTGCCGCTCGGCGCGAGCGCGATCGCCGGGGCGGCGGCGCTGACCTTCTGGGGTTTCCTCGGGGTCGAATCCGCCACCGTTCCCGCCGACAAGGTCGAGGATGCCGCGCGCGTCGTGCCACTGGTGACGATGGCCGGCACCGCATTGACCGGGGTCGTCTATGTCGCGGTCGCCGCGGCGATCGCGCTGATGATGCCGCGCGGGGAGATCG
>JAFKLV010000363.1 GCA_017304125.1 Sphingomonadales bacterium | reverse complement strand
GATGATCTTTGACAGGAGATTGAGCACAGAACCAGTTCCGTGCAACCCGAACTGGTGGGCGCCACCAGCCTCGGCCGGAACAATGTTCCACCAGGCATTAGCACCGCCATATTCAAGCGGAACGATATGATGGGGTTGGTATTCCTGGCCCGCCTTGGAGATAGCCTTTCCCTTCTGCGTCTGCAGAGTCGTTTTCGACATGGGCCACGGCTTTCCTGTCGATTTGGACCATGCAGAAAGGATTTTGCTTCTGTCTTTCGTGAACGCCTTCCGGGCGCTTTCGAGGTCGCTCGGCGTAAGCTTCTTCAGGCCACCATTTCTCGTTAGGTGCGAAACGATCTCGTCAAACTGCTTTGGCGTGATCCGCGCGCGGGTTGCGAAGGTAATATCGTCGCGAATGATGGCAGCGACGTCCTTCCAATTCCGGAGCTTGTATGCGAGCTGAAGGCGATCCTTGACCGTGATCACCTTCCGAACGACATCGTGCCCCTTCTTCATGGCCTTCGCGCCGCGGTAGATGGCGTAGCCCTTCGTCAGCTTGCCGATGATCTCTGCGCTGGCGTTCGAGGGAACGGCAAACGCGATCAAGCTCGCGAGAAAGATCGAGAGTGCGTGCCGGAAGGATCGATGGATTGGGTTTGTCATCCATCAATTGCGCCTTCAACTGCCCGGGCTTGGAAGCCCTGCTGACCCTCCGTCCACGAGATGGATATCCGTGGCGGTTAAGGGAGGCTTGCCAGCGAAGCTGCAGTTTGCGGCCAACCGCAGCGGTCTTTTCAGATGCAGAGTTCTGAACGAACATTCTTCGCCGTTGGGAGAATCGTCCGATGCTCACGCCTGACGAGTTCGAAAGCCTTGTCGGTCACCTGCGCGTGGCAGGCTGGGCCGATGGGGACATCGGATGGGCCGAGAACATCCAGCCGCCTCGGGACGCCGAGGCCTTCGCACTGGAGACCATCTTCGTCATCTGCAACAGTGGAATGCGGTTCACCGTCGCGCAGAAGATCTTCGATCGCGTCAAACGGGCCCTGCAGGCTGGCAACTCGGCATCGGACGTCTTCGGTCACAAGGCCAAGGCCGCGGCCATCGACCTGCCGGCCGAACTGCAACCGGTATTCGAGGCGCTGCGCAATGGCGAGATCGCGCTCCACGTTGCATCCGCTTATGCCAGCAGCAGCGATCGCGAACGACAGGCCGAGGTCTTCGAGATGCTGAAGGGCGGCTATTATCATGCCAATGCCGACTATATCCGCCAGCAGCTTGCCGAAGGCACCTATGTCGGTAGCGATCCCAAGGCGCAGCTTGTCGGGCGTGATGCATATGAGGCGGCAGGTGGCCGGTTTCACGGCGACCTGTTCACCGATGCTGCCACCGAGCGCTGGATCGATGGCGGCCTTCTCGACCGGCTTGCCGCCGAAAAGCTCGCCGCCGCCGCGGAAGCATTGCGCGAGCGCGAAGGTTTTGCCGAGGTCCGCGTACTGCCTAAATCCTATGTCGGCTATAACGACACCTGGGAATTGCGCCCGATCATCGGTGACCAGCCGGCGCTCACCGAGGAACAGGAAGCTCGCCTCGCGATCATCGAAGCCGAACTCGAGGAGATCGAAAGTGCTTCCGACGCCTGCGATGTCAACACAGTGGCCGAAGCCGAGCGTCGCGCGGAGCAGCTCGAGGCCGAATATGATGCAATCCAGAACCGCATGCCGATTCTTTCCGATGAGCAGAAGGCCGGCGCCGTCGCCTATCTGGTGATTGGCCCCGATGGCACCCCACGCCTCCATGAACAACTCTACCTGGCATCAGGGGATGACGAAGATCCGGATGATGGGGATGAAGGTGATCAAGGCGAAGATTGTGACGGTGATGATGCGCGGGCCGGCGATAATCGCCCCAGCGGCAAGCCCATCTACAGCCAGCAGCTATCGAGCGAACTCGCGGAGATGAAAAGCGAGATGCTGCGGGTCCACATTGCCGGCGACCCGCAATTCGCGCGCGATCTCGCCACCTTCTGGATGGCTGATAAAGCAACCCGCGGCTACGGCTGTCATGACCTTGCGACCGAGCTCCGGGCAGAAACTGCCTGTTCGCCGGTCGCGGGCTTTGAAAGCGAGACGCTCGCGGCCGAAGAATGGGCCAAGCGCGGCGAAGCGCTCGATCGAAGTTGGACTGAAATCCCCGGGATCGGCGAGCGCTATGACGCATTTTGTGCATTGAGCGAGGAGGCTCGGGCGGCGTGGTTCGGCTGGTGCATTGCGCGCACCGTGATGGCGATCCAGCCCGGCAAGACCGGCAGCGAATTCCTCGATCATCTCGGCCTCAAGCTCGGCATCGATGTCGCGGTCTGGTGGCGGCCGACTGCGCGGAATTACTTCGGCCGACTGAGCAGCAAGGCGGCGATCCTCGGTCATCTCGCTGAGGTTGGCGGGAGCGAGCTGTCGGGTCGCTATGGTGGCGTGAAGAAGCAGGAACTCGCGATCTCGGCGGAGCGGATCTTTGCCGGTACCGTACCTGTCGAGGCTGAAATCCGGGAAAGGGCGTTGACCTGGGTCCCTGATGTTATGCGCTTTGTCTCGCCGACGGTCCTGTCCGATCAGGCGGCCGGCGACGGGACGGCAGATATCGGCGCGGCAAACGACGACGAGGGCCAGGTTGGCGATCGCAATCCGGATGGCGCTGCCGCCGAAGCCGCCTGATAAGATCGGCTCAATTTTCTTGGGGCCGCAGCATCGGCTGTGGCCCCATTTTTTGCAGCAGCTGGGAGATTCACTTGCCGTGGGCGCGAGCGGACCGGCATTGAATGTGCCTGCATGAACCATGCATTTGCCCGAATACGGTCGG
>JAFKLV010000362.1 GCA_017304125.1 Sphingomonadales bacterium | reverse complement strand
GCGGATGCTGGAGGACGATCGCGAGATCGCCCCCGGCGTGCACGGCGCCGCCACCGCTTATCCCTCGATCGGCGGGCAGCCGACCGGCGCCAGCGTCCGCGCCGCGACCGAGCCGCACGGCGAGGAGGTCAAGTTCACCGATCCGCGCATCCGCGGCTGGATGATCGCCGGGCTGGTCGCCGGCCATGCGCAGGCGATGACCGGGCAGACGATCGGTTTCCTCGTGATCGACCGGCTGCATCTGCCCCCGGCGCTGGCGCTGGAGCCGACCGGGATCGTGCTGATGATGGGCGCGGGCACCTCGCTGCTCGCGCAATGGGGGCTGATCCCGTTGCTCAACCTCAGCCCGCGGATGCTGTTGCTCGTCGGGCTGGTGTTGGCAGCGGCGGGGACCGCGCTGACCGGGCTCGCGCCGTCGCTGTACAGCATCGCGATGGCCTATGCGCTGGCGAGCCTCGGCTTCGGGTTCATCCGCCCCGGTTTCACCGCGGGGTCGAGCCTTGCGGTCGGCCCCGATGCGCAAGGCTCGGTGGCGGGCAAGGTGACCAGCGTCAACGGCGCGAGCTTCATCCTCGGTCCGTCGATCGGGGTCGGGCTGTATGAATTGCACCACCCCGCGCCCTATCTGGTGGCAGGCGCGGCGTGCCTCCTGCTGCTCGTCTATTGCTGGCGCACGCTGATCGAGCGGCCGGCGGAGGCGGACTAGAAGGGGCGGCCGCGCCGCCGCCCCTCCGGTCGATTACGCCTTCGGCCCGTTCGGCTTGACCTGCGCGGGCATCGCGAAGCCGATCGTTTGCGGGGCATTGGCCTCCTGTTTCAGCTTGGCGGCGATCTGCTCGTAATCGCGCTCGACCTCCGGCGTGACGCTGGCGCGCGATTCGCGCAGCGCGGCGCGGAAATTGGCCATCGTCACATCCGTGGCGTCGAGCGACGCGCGCAGCGCGATCAGCCCGGCGCGCCGCACCACATCCTCCAGATCGGCGCCGGTGAAGCGCTCGGTCTCCGCCGCGATCGCATCGAGATCGACGTCGCTGGCGAGCGGCATCTTCTGCGTCTGGATCGACAGGATGCGCCGCCGCCCCGGCTGATCGGGCACGCCGACATAGATCAGTTCGTCGAACCGCCCCGGCCGGAGCAGCGCCGGATCGATCAGGTTCGGCCGGTTGGTCGCGCCGATCACCACCACCGACTGCAGCTCCTCGAGCCCGTCCATCTCGGCGAGGATCGTATTGACCACGCGTTCGGTGACCTGCGGCTCGCCGAGCCCGCCGCCGCGCGCGGGGACGAGGCTGTCGAGTTCGTCGATGAAGATCACCGTCGGCGCCACCTGCCGCGCGCGCTGGAACAGCCGGGCGATCTGCTGCTCGCTCTCGCCATACCATTTGCTCAGCAGGTCGGACGATTTGGTGGCGATGAAATTCGCCTCCGCCTCGCGCGCTACCGCCTTGGCGAGCAATGTCTTGCCGGTGCCGGGCGGGCCATAGAGCAGGAAGCCCTTGGCCGGGCGGATGCCGAGCCGGCGGAAGGCGTTAGGATCTTTGAGCGGCAGCTCGACCCCTTCCTTCAGCCGCATCTGCGCCTCGTCCAGCCCGCCGACATCGGCCCAGCGCACGGTCGGCGCCTGCACCATCACCTCGCGCATCGCCGACGGCTGGACCCGCTTCAGCGCCTCGGTGAAGTCGTCGCGCGTCACCGCCAGCGTATCGAGCACCTCGGGCGGGATCGTGCGTTCCTCGAGGTTGAGCCGCGGCATGATCCGCCGCACCGCCTCGATCGCCGCCTCGCGGGTCAGCGCGGCGATATCCGCGCCGACGAAGCCGAAGGTGGTACGCGCCAGCTCGTCGAGGCTGACATTGTGATCGAGCGGCATGCCACGGGTGTGGATGCCGAGGATCTCACGCCGCCCGCGCTCGTCGGGCACGCCGACGACGATCTCGCGATCGAAGCGGCCCGGGCGCCGCAACGCCTCGTCGATCGCCTCGGGGCGGTTGGTCGCCGCGATCACCACGAGGTTGGCGCGCGCTTCGAGCCCGTCCATCAAGGTGAGCAATTGCGCGACGACGCGCTTCTCCGCCTCGCCGGTGACCTGCCCGCGCTTCGGCGCGATCGAATCGATCTCGTCGATGAACACGATCGAGGGCGCGTTCTTGGCCGCTTCCTCGAACACGCTGCGCAGCCGCTGCTCGCTCTCGCCATACGCCGAGCCCATGATCTCGGGTCCGTTGATCAGGAAGAATTGCGCATCGCTTTCATTGGCGACCGCGCGGGCGAGCCGCGTCTTGCCGGTGCCGGGCGGGCCATGGAGCAGCACGCCCTTGGGCGGCTCGACCCCCAGCCGCTCGAACAATTCAGGATAGCGCAGCGGCAGCTCGACCATCTCGCGCAGCTGGTCGATCGTCGCCGCCATGCCGCCGATATCGTCATAGGTGACGTCGGCCCGCCGCGCGTCGCCCGGCTCCTCATATTCGGGGCGCAGCTCGACCTCGGTATTCTCGTCGATATGGACGATGCCCTTGGGCGCGGCGGAAACCACCACCAGCCGGATTTCCTGCAGCGCATAGGCCGGGGCGTTGACGAACTGCGCCATATTGGGCGGCATGTTCTGCACCCGCTGATGCCCGGCGGTCGCCACGACATCGCCCTGGCACAAGGGGCGGTGGAAGAAGGTGCGCTTCAGCGCATTGGTCGAGCCCTGCAGCCGCAGATTCTGCTGCGCGGGGGCAAAGACGACGCGGGTCGCCGGTTTCGATTCGGTGCGCCGCACCTCGACATAATCGCCCGAGCCGACCCCTGCATTGGCGCGCTGCAGCCCGTCGATGCGCACGATCTCCAGCCCCTCGTCGTC
>JAFKLV010000361.1 GCA_017304125.1 Sphingomonadales bacterium | reverse complement strand
ATCGAAACGCACGCCTTTCATCGTCGTGGCTCTCCTGTCCTGATCGACGCGGTCGTTGCCGCGCCGCTTGTTAGGCGGCGGCTGTCGCTGCCTGACGCCCGGCCATGCGGCCGAAGAAACTGCCGTCGGCGAGGCTCATCCCCGAGCTGTAGCCATGGCCCCAGCGCGGCAGCCCGCAGGTCGCGCGGCCCGCGGCGTACAGCCCCGCGACCGGCTGGCCGGCGCGATCGAGCACCTCGCCGGTCGGCAAGGTGTTGAGCCCGCCGAGCGTGAAGAAGGAAAAGAAGCTGGTGCGGAAATTGAGTTCGAGCGCGGCGAACGGCCCCTGATCGAGCACCTTGAGCCACTCGGGCGCCTTGCGGTAGATCGGGTCGTGCCCGTCCGCGGCATAACGGTTGAACGTCTCCACCGTCGTCGCCAGCGTCGCTTCGGGCAGGCCGAGTTCGCGCTCCACCTCGATCCAGCTGTCGCCGACCGCGGCGATTTCGATCCGCGCAAGGTCGATCGGGCGGCCGAAAATCTCATTGTCGACCAGCAAAAAGACACGCTCGCCCGGCTGGTCGAGCATCGTCCGGCTGACCCGGCCGTGATAGCAATCCTCGTTGATGAAGCGCTGCCCGCGCTCGTTGACGAAAATGCCCTTCACCAGACTTTCGGGCATGATCCACGGACAGGTGGTGAAGAATTCGTCCATGTGGATCGCGTCGCCGCCCGCGGCCATCCCCATCAAGATGCCCGAGCCGTTATCATTCTCGCCGATCGGTTCGGAGGCGCGCAGCGCGCCGGGGGCATAGCGCCTGACCATCTCGGCATTCATGCAGAAGCCGCCGGTGGCGAGGATCACGCCCTTGGTCGCGCGGACATAATGCGGCGTGCCGTCGATCCGCACGACCAGCCCGACGACGCGGCCCTTGTCGGCAATCAGGCAGAGCGTCCGCGCGTCGGCGCGCACCTCGACGCCCAATCCACGCACGCGCGCTTCGAGGATGTCGATCAGCTTGCGCCCGCCGCCCCAGCCCATCCACTGGATCGTATGGCCGCGCGGGGCAGGGGTGGCGGTCTCGGCGAACGGCCACGCCGCCTCGCTGCCCGACCAGATCAGCGTATCGTCCTCGGCCGGCTCGATGATCTTGCCGGGGAGGAAGCTGCCCTTATAGGGCACGCCCTGATCCTTGAGCCATTGATAGTGATTGAGGCTCTCGCCGGCGTAGAGCCTGACCTTCGCCGCATCGGCATCGGGGCCGCCGGCCATCATCAGATAACCTTCCAGCGCCTCGGTCGTATCGGTGAAGCCCGCGGCGCGCTGCGCGTCGGTGCCCCCGCTACCGCCGATATACATCTCGCCGCCCGACAGCGCCGAAGCGCCGCCGCTGCCCGAGGTCGCCTCGAACAAGGTCACCTTGGCGCCGGCCTCGGCCGCCTCGATCGCGGCGCAGGCGCCGGCGATGCCGAAGCCGACGATCGCCACCTCCGTCTCGACGTCCCACGCCGGAACCTCGCTCGCCGCGAGCAGGCGATGCGGCGCGAAGTCGTTCATTAGACGAAACGCGCGGTGCAGCTGCCCACGCCCTCCAGCTCCATGACGAACACGTCGCCGATCCGCGCCGGCTCGAGCGGCACCAGCGAGCCGGAGAGGATCACGTCGCCGGCATCGAGCGTCACGCCGTGGCGCCCGAGCGTATTGGCGAGCCACGCCACTGCGGTGAGCGGCGACCCCTGCACCGCCGAGCCATAGCCCTCGGACAACGGCGCGCCATTCTTGGTCACCGTTACCTTGAGCCCGGGCAGGTCGACCGAGCGCGGATCGACCCGCGCCTCGCCGACGACATAGACCCCGCACGAAGCATTATCCGCCACGGTATCGACGATGCCGATCTTCCAGTCATGGATGCGGCTGTCGACGATCTCGAAGCACGGCGCGATCGCCGCGGTCGCGGCGAGCACATCGGCGTCGGTCACCCCCGGCCCGGTCAGCGGGCGGTTGAGGATGAAGGCGATCTCCGCTTCGGCGCGCGGCTGGATCAGCCCGTGCGCATTCACGTCGATCACCCCGCCGGGCACATCCATGCGATCGGTGAGAAAGCCGAAATCGGGCTGGTGAACGCCGAGCATGTCCTGCACGGCCTTGCTCGTCACGCCGATCTTCTTGCCCACCACGCGCTCGCCCTCGGCGCGGCGCCGCGCGAGGAAATCGAGCGAGATCTGATAGGCATCGTCGATCGTCAGCTCGGGATAACGCGCGGTCAGCGGGGCGACCGTGTTGCGGCCGCGCAGTGCGGCGAACAATTCGGCGCCAAGGGTGGAAAGATCAGCCACGCAGGAAATCCAGTGCGTAACGGTTGAACTCGGCGGTGCGCTCGACCTGCACCCAATGGCCGACCTTGTTGAAGGTCATGAAGCGCGCATCGGGGCAGGCATCAAGGAAGCGCTGCGCCCCCGAAGCGGGGCAGAATTCGTCATTCTGGCCCCAGAAGCCGATGATCGGCATCGGCAATTCGCCGAGCCGCGGCGCCAGATTGGGGGTGCGCATCCGCGCCAGCACGTCCTTGGGCTGGGTGCGCGCGACGGCATAGCGCTCCGCGACCAAGGCATCGGTGATCACCGACGCATCATAGACGAGGTTCGAGACGAGCTTGCGCTGATCGTCGAGCGTGAAATCGGGGCTGGTGAAATCGCCGACCATCTTGGCGATGCCGGGCATCGCGAAATAGACCGGCAGTTCCTCGATGCAGCCCGGCGCCATCAGCACCAGTTTCTCGGCGAAGCCGGGGTGATCGAGCGACATCTGGATTGCGACCCCGCCGCCGAGCGAATTGCCGACCAGCACCGCCTTGGTCACGCAATAGCCGCGCCCGCGGGC
>JAFKLV010000360.1 GCA_017304125.1 Sphingomonadales bacterium | reverse complement strand
CGGCGAAGCCGAGATAGGCGAGGTCGACCAGCGCGGTCGCGCCCGAGCGTGCAACGAGATCGCCGATCTCGGCCCATTGCGCCGCGCTGGGATCGGCCCCCGCCGGATTGTGGCAGCAGCCGTGCAGCAGCACGGTGTCGCCGGGCTTGAGGTCGGCGAGCGCGCTCATCATCGCATCGAACCGCAGCGTGCCGGTGGCGATGTCATAATAAGGATAATTGACGATCTCGAACCCGGTCACGCCGAAGATCGCCGGGTGGTTCGCCCAGGTGGGATCGGGCAGGAAGATGCGCCGCCCGGTGCCGAACTTGCGGATGAAGTCCGCCGCGACGCGCAGCGCGCCGGTGCCGCCGACCGTCTGGATCGTCCGCGCGCGCGAATGCGCATCGCTGTCCTCGCGGAACAGCAGCCCGCGGGTGCGCTCGTTATACTCCGGGTTGCCGGCGGAGGAGAGGTAGCGCTTGGTGGTCTGCCCCTCTTGCAAGGCGCGCTCGGCGGCCTTGACCGTCGGCAGCACGATCACCTCGCCATGCTCGTCCTTGTAGATGCCGATGCCGAGATCGACCTTGTTCGGGCTGGGGTCGCTGGCGAAGGCCTGCGCCATCCCCAGGATCGGATCGATCGGTGCTTCGGGCAATTCGGCAAACATGATGAGTCCTCAATTCTGGTATCGTCATTCGATACGATGGATCGAATTGCGATACAATATGTTAATCAAGTCTCGCATTGCGAGACGCGGGTGGATCAGTAGATGATGCCCTCGATCCCCAGCCGTTCGGCGCCGGCGCGTTCGCGGGCCAGCGCGCGGGCCAAGGGGGGAAGGGTGCGGACACGCGCGGCGTGATCGATGATCGCGGGGTAATCGTGGAGCGGGAAGCCGCCCTTTTCCGCAACATTGCACAGCCAGAACAGATAGATGTCGACGATCGACCAATGCTCGCCATACCAATAGCGGCCGTCGACGCCGGCCGCGATCCGGGTGGCTTCGGCGGCGAATTTGCCCATTCCGTCGGCCTTCACCTCGGCCGGGTCGCCGGTGGTGAATTTGTCGGGCGCGCGGATCTGGCGCATCGCCGGGTGGAGCGTCGAGGAACACCACAGGAGATCGCTGAGCGGCGCGCTATCCTCGACCGGATCGTCGCTGTGCGGCAGCAGCCCCGCCGTCGGGAACAGCCGGTCGAGAAAGACGAGGATCGCGGCATTCTCCGTCATGATCCGCCCGTCGACCGCCAGCGCCGGCACCTTGCCCTTGGGATTGACCCGCCGGTAATCGGGCGACTTCTGCTCGTCGCTGCGGATGTTCACCAGCCGGTCGTGATAAGCGACGCCGGCCGCTTCCAGCGCGGTCATCGTGACGCGCGAGCACGCGCCCGGGAAATAGAAGAGCGTCAGGTCCATTCGGGCTTTCCGATCCTTCCCGTCACCTCGGCTCAAGGCCGGGGTGACGGAGTGAAATCCGTCCGAGATCACGCCCCCGCGGGCAGGCGGACGATCTGCAGCTGCATATATTCGTCGAGCCCGTGCATCCCGAATTCGACCCCGATGCCCGATTGCTTGGCGCCGCCGAACGGCACGTCGGGCGAGATCTTCGAATGGCTGTTGACCCACGCCGTGCCGCATTCGAGCCGCTGCGCCAGCGCCGCTGCGCGCGACACGTCCGCCGACCACACCGATCCGCCGAGCCCGTTCTCGCTCGCATTGGCGCGCGCCAGCACGTCCTCGACATCGCTGTAGCGGATCAGCGGCAGCACCGGGCCGAACTGTTCCTCATCGACGATGCGATTGCCGTCGGTCACGTCGACGACGATCGACAGCGGGAAGAAATAGCCGTCGCCCGCCAGCGGATCGCCCCCGGCGAGGAAGCGGCCGCCCTGCGCGCGGGCGTCGTCGGCGAGCGCGCGGACATAATCGAACTGGCGGCGGTTCTGCACCGGGCCATATTGCGTCTCGGGATCGCTGCCGGGGCCGACCTTGGCCGCCGTCGCCAGCGCCGCGAGCCGCTCGGCCAGCGCGTCATGCAGCGTGTCGTGGACATAGACGCGCTTGATCGCGGCGCAGATCTGGCCGCTGTTGCCAAAGGCATATTGGAAGATTTGCGGCGCGATCGCCTCGACATCGGCGTCGGGCAGGACGATCGCGGCATCGTTGCCGCCGAGTTCCAGCGTCAGCCGCTTCAGGTTGCCCGCGCCGTCGCGCATGATCGCGCGACCGGTGGGGGTCGAGCCGGTGAACACCACCTTGTTGATATCGGGATGCTTGGCGATCCCCGAGCCGATCTCGACATCGCCGGTCACCACGTTCCACACCCCGGCGGGGAGGTGGCGATTGGCGATCTCGACCATCCTGAGCGTGGCGAGCGGGGTGCTGGGCGAGGGCTTGAGCACCACGGTATTGCCCGCGAGCAGCGCCGGCATGACGTGCCAGATCGCGATCATCACCGGGAAGTTCCACGGCGTGATCGACCCGACCACGCCGAGCGGCTTGCGGTGGATTTCGGCGCGGCTGCCGTCGGCCTGATCGATCCGCTCGATTTCGGGGCGGAAGCCGGCGGTGGTGCGGATCCAGTGGATGCTGCCGTGGATCTCGCCGGCGGCCGAGCGCACCGGCTTGCCCTGTTCCTGCGACAGCAGCACGGCGAGATCGTCGCATTCCGCCACCAGTGCATCGGCGATCGCGTTGAGCGCCGCGGCGCGCTGCTCGATCGGCAGCGCGGCCCAGGCCGGGAACGCGGCGCGCGCGGCGGCCACCGCCTGATCGAGCTGCTCGACCGTCGCCAGCGGGCATTGCGCGAATTCGCGGCCGGTGGCGGGATCGATCACCCCGAACGTTTCCGTCGCGGGCGCGGCCTTGCCGTCGATCGTCAGCG
>JAFKLV010000359.1 GCA_017304125.1 Sphingomonadales bacterium | reverse complement strand
GGCAACCGACGCGATATTGACCACCGCGCCATGCGGGCTGGCCGACAAAGCCGGCGCGGCGGCGCGGATCATCTGGAAGGCGGCGACGGTGTTGAGGCGATAGATGTGGATGAAATCCTCCGCCTCCAGCCCGTCGAGCTTTTCATGCGCGACATGTTTGGTGCGCCCGGCATTGTTGACGAGGAAATCGACCCGCCCGAACCGCTCGATCGCCGTCGCGACCATCGCACGGCACGCCGCATCGTCGACGATATCGGCCTGCACCGCGATCGCGCCCTCGCCCACTTCGGCGGCGAGCGCCTCGGCCTCGGTGCGGCTGTGCGCATAATTGATCACGCAGGCGACCCCGCGCGCGGCGAGTCGGCGCACCACCGCCGCGCCGATCCCCGTGCCGCCGCCCGTCACGATCGCCACCGAACCCTTCATCCCGTCCTCCACATGCTTTTTCGAAGATCGCGTATGGCATTCGCGCGCGGCATCGCCTAGCGGCTTAAATCATGATCGATCCTGCCGAGATGCTCGCCGGGCCGTTCGGGCTGCTGCCCGATCTGATCCGTCTTCATGCCACACGCCAGCCGGACAAGCTCGCCATCGCCGACGGCCATGACGAACTCACTTATGCCGCGCTCGATCGCGCGATGGACCGTGTCGCCGCCGCGCTGCAACGCGACGGCACGGCCCAGCGGCAAGCGGTGGCGATGGTGTCCTACCCTTCAGTGGCGCAGGCGATCGTGTTCCTCGGCGCGTTGCGCGCAGGGAGCATCGCCGCGCCGATCCAGCCCTCCGCAACCCCGGTGCAGATCGCCGGGATGGTCGCCGACAGCGGCGCCAACCTCGTGTTCCTCGATGCCGCCAACGCCGCCGCGCTGGCCGGCGAGACGCTGTCCGCGCGCACGATCCGGCTCGAGGCGCTGGACGACTGGCTCGCCCCGGCCGATGCCGAACCCGCCGCGGTGACGATCGCCCCCGACGACGGGTTCAACATCATCTATTCCTCCGGCACCACGGGCATCCCCAAGGGCATCGTGCAGAGCCATGCGATGCGCTGGCAGCATTTCTCGCGCAACAAGGAGGCGGGGTTCGCGCAGGCGGTGACGCTGCTCTCCACCCCGCTCTATTCGAACACGACGCTCGTCAGCTTCCTGCCGACGCTGGCATGGGGCGGCACGGTGGTGCTGATGGCGAAGTTCGACGCGCATCTGTTCCTCGAACTGGCCGAGAAATTCCGCGCCACGCACACGATGCTGGTGCCGGTGCAATATCAGCGGATCATGGGGCTGGCCGATTTCGACCGCTTCGATCTCTCCGCCTTCCGCTTCAAGACCTGCACCTCGGCGCCGTTCAAGGCCGAGCTGAAGCGCGACGTGCTGAACCGCTGGCCGGGCAAATTGGTCGAATATTACGGCATGACCGAGGGCGGCGCGTCGTTCATCCTGATCGCCGACGAATTCCCCGACAAGCTCCACACCGTCGGCCGCCTCGCGCCGGGGCATGAGGCGAAGCTGCTCGACGAGGAGGGCCATGAAGTGCCCCCCGGCGGGGTCGGCGAGATCGTCGGGCGGTCGCCGGCGATGATGAACGGCTATCACGGGCGCGAACAGGCGACGCGCGACGCGGAATGGTTCGACGCGGACGGCAACCGCTGGCTGCGCCACGGCGATGTCGGGCGGTTCGACGAGGACGGCTTCCTCACCCTGCTCGATCGCAAGAAGGACATGATCATCTCGGGCGGGTTCAACATCTACCCCTCCGATCTGGAGGCGGTGCTGATCGAGCATCCCGCAGTCGCCGATTGCACCGTCGTCGGGGTGGCGAGCGAGCAATGGGGGGAAACGCCGATCGGCTTCTACGTCCCGCGCGCCGGCGCGACCGACACCGCCGACGAGATCCGCGACTGGGCCAATGCCCGGCTCGGCAAGACGCAACGGCTGTCGGCGCTCCACGTCACCGGTGAACTGCCGCGCAGCGCGATCGGCAAGGTATTGAAGCGCGAGCTGCGCGATCGGCTCGCGGCGGGGGAATTTGCATGACCAGCCTGAAACAGATTCTCGACGGCCTGACCCCGATGACCGAGGGGATCGGCTGGCGCGGCACGATCCCGGAGGATTGGCTGCAGGGGCGCACCTCCTATGGCGGGCTCTCCGCCGCGATCGCCTTGCATTGCGCGATGCAGTCCGATGAGGATCTGCCGCCGCTGCGCTCGGCGCAGGTGTCGTTCGTCGGGCCGCTTGCCGGGCCGATCCTCGTCACCACGCATCGGCTGCGGCGCGGCAAGAATGCCGCCTTCATCGAGGCCAGCATCGAAAGCGAGGCCGGGCTCGGGCTGCGCTGCACCTTCGTGTTCATGCGCGCGATCGAGAGCGAGGTCGATTACCAGACCACCACCCTGCCCGATTTCCCGCGCCCCGGCCCCGGCGATGCGACCTTCAAGGGCACGTCGGCGGTGGCCTTCACGCGCAATTTCGAATTCGTCGACCGGCGCGACGGGCCGGGGCTACTCCCGGCGGAATGGCTGCGCTGGACCCGGCTGAGCGAGCGCGACGGGCTCGATCCGATGGTCGAATTGCTCGCGGTCGGCGATTGCCTGCCGCCGGCCGCGCTGCGGCTGATCGGTCGCAACGTGCCGATGAGCTCGATGACGTGGATCCTCAACGTGCTCGGCCCGACGCCCGCGACCGAGGACGGCTGGTGGCTGCTCCGCTCGAACGCCGATTATGCGCGCGCCGGGAGTTCGTCGCAGCAGATGGGGATCTGGAACGCCGCCGGCGAGATGGTCGCCGAGCAGATGCAATCGGTCGCGCTGTTCGCCTGACGCTTCCCCCCTCTTCTCCCCTCCCTTGAACAAGGGAGGGGTCGGGGGTGGGTCGGCC
>JAFKLV010000358.1 GCA_017304125.1 Sphingomonadales bacterium | reverse complement strand
ACGGCGGCGAGGCGAGCCTCGACGAATCGCTCCACCTGTGGAACGTGATGGTCACCGCCCACGGCCTGATCATGGTGTTCTTCATGGTCATGCCGGCGATGATCGGCGGGTTCGGCAACTGGTTCGTCCCGATCATGATCGGCGCGCCGGACATGGCCTTCCCGCGGATGAACAACATCTCGTTCTGGCTGCTGATCCCGGCGTTCTCGCTGCTCCTCGCCTCGCCGTTCTTCGGCGGCGCGGGCAACGGGTGGACGCTCTATGCCCCGCTCTCGACCTATGGCGAGCCAGGGCCATCGACCGACATGGCGATCCTCTCGCTGCACTTAGCGGGCGCATCGTCGATCCTCGGCGCGATCAACTTCATCACCACGATCTTCAACATGCGCGCGCCGGGCATGACGCTGCACAAGATGCCGCTGTTCGTGTGGTCGGTGCTGGTCACCGCCTTCCTGCTGCTGCTCGCGCTGCCGGTGCTCGCCGCGGCGATCACCATGCTGCTGACCGATCGTAACTTCGGCACGACCTTCTACGATCCGGCCGGCGGCGGCGATCCGATCCTGTACCAGCATCTGTTCTGGTTCTTCGGGCACCCCGAAGTGTACATCATGATCCTGCCGGGCTTCGGCATCGTCAGCCAGATCATCGCCACTTTCAGCCGCAAGCCGGTGTTCGGCTATCTCGGCATGGCCTATGCCATGGTCGCGATCGGCGTGGTCGGGTTCGTCGTGTGGGCGCACCACATGTTCACCACCGGCCTCAGCGTGAACACCAAGATGTACTTCACCGCGGCGACGATGGTCATCGCGGTGCCGACCGGCATCAAGATCTTCTCGTGGATCGCGACGATGTGGGGCGGCAGCCTGTCCTTCCGCACCCCGATGGTGTGGGCGATCGGCTTCATCTTCATGTTCACCGTCGGTGGCGTGACCGGCGTGGTGCTCGCCAACGGCGGCGTCGACGATTACATGCAGGACACCTATTATGTGGTGGCGCACTTCCACTACGTGCTGAGCCTCGGCGCGGTGTTCTCGCTGTTCGCCGGCTTCTATTACTGGTTCCCGAAGATGTCGGGGAAGATGCTCAACGAGTTCCTCGGCCAGCTGCACTTCTGGGTGTTCTTCATCGGCGTGAACGTGATGTTCTTCCCGATGCACTTCCTCGGCCTGCAGGGCATGCCGCGCCGCTACCCGGACTATCCGGATGGCTTCGCGCACTGGAACGAAGTGGCGACGATCGGCTATATGATCATGGCCTCGGGCATGGCGATCTTCTTCGTCAACGTGATCATCTCGCTGATCGCCGGCAAGAAGGCGGGCGACAATCCGTGGGGCGAAGGCGCGACGACGCTGGAGTGGACCCTGTCCTCGCCGCCGCCGTACCACCAGTTCGAAACCCTGCCGGTGATCGACGACGATCAGCATCATTGATCGCGGCGCTCACCGCCAGCCAAAACACCGGCGCCCGGGGGGAAACCCCCGGGCGTTTTGTTTGAATCGCTAGAGGGAATGGCAATCTTGCGGGTTTGCGATCCGGCGCCAATCGCGGCATGATCGGGCGATAGAGAACACGGAGAGCGCCGATGCCCGATTTCCGCATGATCGATACCGGAGGCACGAAATTGCGCGTTGCTGTCGAAGGACAGGGGCCGCTGGTGCTGATGGTCCACGGCTTTCCGGAAAGCTGGTATTCGTGGCGGCACCAGCTCGGCCCGGTCGCGGCGGCCGGGTTCACCGCCGCCGCGATCGACGTGCGCGGCTATGGCGGGTCGGACAAGCCTTATGCGGTCGCCGATTATGCGATGGAGCATATGGTGGCGGATATCGCCGCGGTCGCGCATGCGCTCCAGCCTGACGGGCCGGCGGTGATCGTCGGGCATGACTGGGGCGCGCCGATGGTGTGGAACAGCGCGCTCGTCCACCCCGAATTGTTTCGCGCGGTGGCGGCTTTTTCGGTGCCGTATAGCGGGGTGCCGGCGCGCCCGTTCACTGAGATCTTCCGCGCGGTGTTCACCAGCCAGGGGCGGTTCTTCTATCAGGAATGGTTTCAGGCCGAGGGGCCGGCGGAGGCCGAGGCCGAGCGCGACATCCGCGATTTCCTGCGCAAGCTCTATTATTCGATCTGCGGCGATGCCCCGATCGGCACCTGGCCCGAAAAGCCGGCGACGGCGACCTTGCTCGAAGGGATGGTCGATCCCGATCCGTTCCCGGCGTGGCTGACCCCGGCGGATATCGACTATTATGTCGGCGAGTTCACCGCCTCGGGGCTGCGCGGGCCGCTCAACCGCTATCGCAACCACGAGCGCGATTTCGAATGGCTCCAGCCCTATCGCGAGCGCCGTATCGAGCAGCCGGCGCTGTTCATCGGCGGTAGCAAGGATCCGGCGACAACCTTGTTCGGGGCGGTCGCCGATCCGATCGCGATGATGCGCCCGCTGGTGCCGCAACTCGAAGGCCATATCCTCGACGGTTGCGGGCATTGGACGCAGCAGGAGCGCCCCGAGGAGGTCAATCGGCTGCTGGTCGACTGGCTGCGGCGGCTGTGACGCTGTTGCGGAGCATCTGATCCGTCCGGTCGGCCGACCTCGAGCCGGGGTCCATTGTGCATCAGGCTCTACCGCAAGAGCCGCTTGTCCCTGTGCTTGCCTCCCGATGGACCCCGGCTCAAGGCCGGGGTGACGCAATGGTCTGCGGGTGGCGGAAGCGGTCCTACAGCGCGCAGCGGAAGCCGATATGCGTGGTCGCGGTGTCGGGGGTCTGCGGCTGGCGCGCGGCGGGGCGGTAGCGCATGCAATATTCCGGCGCGCAGAGGTGCGAGCCGCCTTTGAGCACCAGCGCATCGGGGCCGTGCATCGGCGAGCAGCAGCCGGGC
>JAFKLV010000357.1 GCA_017304125.1 Sphingomonadales bacterium | reverse complement strand
CGGTTCGGCGTGCCGCCGCGCGTCGCCAGCTTCGTGCTGCCGCTCGGCTATTCGTTCAACCTCGACGGTTCGATGATCTATATGGGGTTCGCCTCTTTGTTCATCGCGCAGGCCTATGGCATCCATCTGCCGATCGAGACGCAGATCACGATGCTGCTGGTGCTGATGGTCACCTCGAAGGGGATCGCCGGGGTGCCGCGCGCCAGCCTGGTGGTGATCGCCGCGACGCTGCCGATGTTCAACATTCCCGAGGCGGGGCTGCTGCTGATCCTCGCGGTCGATCATTTCCTCGACATGGGGCGTACCGCGACCAATGTGATCGGCAATGCGGTCGCCAGCGCGGTGGTCGCGAAATGGGAGGGCGATCTGCCCCCCGCCGGCTCACCCGGACCGCAATAACGCCACCCCCGCATCGCGCTCGAACAGATAGAGCGCGGTGCGGGCAGCCTGCCCGCGCGCCGCGTCGAGCCCGCCGTCGCGATCGATCAGCAACCGCGCATCGTCGGTCGCGGGCGGGAGCAACTCCCCGAGCTGCTCGGCCGCGACGAGCCGGAAGCTGGCCTCCCCCGACTGGCGCGTGCCGAGCAATTCGCCGCCGCCGCGCAGCCGCAAATCTTCCTCGGCGATGCGGAAACCGTCATTGGTCTCGCGCATCAGCGCCAGCCGCGCGCGCGAGGTTTCGGACAGGGCATTGCCGCGCAGCAACAGGCACATCGAATGCCCCCCGCCGCGCCCGACGCGGCCACGCAACTGGTGAAGCTGCGCCAGCCCGAAGCGGTCGGCATGTTCGATCACGATCAAGGTGGCGTTGGGCACATCGACCCCCACCTCGATCACCGTCGTCGCGACCAGCACCCCGTGGCGCCCGGCGGCGAAGGCGGCCATCACCGCATCCTTTTCGGGGCCACGCATCTTGCCGTGGACCAGCCCGACGCGATCGCCGAAATGCCCGGCAAGCGCGGCGGCGCGTTCCTCGGCGGCGGCGAGATCGACCTTCTCGCTCTCCTCGACCAGCGGGCAGACCCAATAGGCCTGTTTCCCTTCCGCAAGATGCCGGCCGAGCGCGGCGACCACCTCGTCGACGCGCTCCTCGCTGATCACCCGCGTCTCGACCGGCTCGCGGCCGGGGGGCATTTCGTCGAGCCGGCTCTGATCCATCTCGCCATATTGCGCGAGCGTCAGCGTGCGCGGGATCGGGGTCGCGGTCATCGCCAGCAGATGCGGGGTGACGCGGCCCTTCGCCGACAAGGCCATCCGCTCGGCGACGCCGAAGCGATGCTGCTCGTCGACCACCACCAAAGCGAGGTCGCGATAGCTCACCGCTTCCTGAAAGATCGCATGCGTGCCGACGAGGATATCGATCGAGCCGTCCGCCAGCCCCATCAACGTGGCCTCGCGCGCGCGGCCCTTGTCGCGCCCGGTGAGCACCGCAATTTCCACCGGCAGCCCGGCGAGCGTGCGGCGCAAGGTCTCATAATGCTGCCGCGCGAGGATTTCGGTCGGGGCGAGCATCGCCCCCTGCGCCCCGGCCTCGACCGCGACCAGCAAGGCCAGCGCGGCAACCAATGTCTTGCCCGAGCCGACATCGCCTTGCAGCAAGCGCAGCATCGGCGCCTCCTGCACCAGATCGCCCTCGATCTCGGTGGCGGTGCGCGATTGCGCGCCGGTCAACGCATAAGGCAGGTTGAGCGACCCGCGCAGCCGCCCGTCGCCCACCAAAGCCCGCCCGCGCCGCCGCCGCGTATCGGCGCGCACCAGCATCAGCGCGAGCTGGTTGGCGAACACCTCGTCATAGCCGAGCCGGGTCCGCGCCGCCTGATCGGCGGGATCGGTGTGGATGCGGGTGATCGCCTCTTTCCAGCCCGGCCATTCGCGCTTGGCCTTCAGCCCCGGCTCGATCCATTCGGGCAGATCGGGCGCCCGCGCCAGCGCCTGCTCGACCATCCCGGCCAGCCGGCGCGAGGTGATCCCCTCCGACAGCGGATAGATCGGCTCGCGCTCGCGAAACCCCTCATCGCCCTCGATGTCGGGGTGGATGATCTGGAGTTCCGGGCCATAGGTTTCGAGCTTGCCCGAAATCCGCACCGGGGTGCCGATCGGATAAAGCTTCTTCACCCAGCCGGACGAGCCGCCGAAATAAACCAGGCTGACGATATTCCCCGCCGCATCGGCCGCCTGCACCCGCGTCGGCGCGCGCGCCGAGCCGGTGCTACGGATGTCGCGCGGGGTGAGCGTGATCGCGATCGTCCGCCCCGCATCCGCCGCATCGAGCGTGGCGCGCGGCAGGCGATCGATCCACCCGGTCGGCAAATGGAACAGCAGATCGACGACGCGCGCGATCCCCAGCCGCTCGAGCGGCTTGGCAAGCGCCGGCCCCACGCCCTTCAACGCGGTGATCTCGGCGAACAACGGATTGAGGATATCGGGTCGCATGGCTATCTGGGGGATAGCCCTAACCGTTCGGGTCGAGCTTGCGAAGCCCACGGAAGGAACGACTTTTCCGTAAGCCGACGGCATTTCGATGCTGCCGGCCGTTTGCCATTGGATTCCAGATGCACCACGAAATCCGCCTCAAGCGCCTGCGCTTTCGCGCCTGGCACCGCGGCACGCGCGAAGCCGATCTGATGATCGGCGGCTTTTTCGACGCGCATCACGCCAGCTGGAGCGCCGCCGAACTCGACTGGTTCGAGGCGCTGCTGGAGGAGCAGGACGTCGACATCATGGGCTGGGCGATCGGCTCGATCCCCTGCCCGCCGCAATGGGAGAGCGCGATGATGCAGGCGATGCGCGCGCTCAATTACGTCCAGGTGCCGGAGTAGGTCTTCCTCCCTCCCTTGAATAAGGGAGGGGTCGGGGGTGGGTTGGTGTGGGGGGCACCGATCCGCCTGC
>JAFKLV010000356.1 GCA_017304125.1 Sphingomonadales bacterium | reverse complement strand
GCGCAGGCGCTCGATCAGCGCACGCGCGCAGGCTTCGATGTCGGCCGGTGCCGCCGCGGTCAGCGCGGTCGCTGCCAAAGCCACACCCAGGCCCGCTTTTTTCAGAAAGCCGTTCATCTCGAACCTCCAGAACTCAGTACCGGCTCGCATGGTCAAACGCATATGCTGCGAGCTTGTTGCTTTTGCTAGCCGAGTCGGGCTGAATGAGGCTGGAATACGGCATTCACCCCCCGTTTAGGTAGGCTCATGGCGCACTGGCTGCTCAAATCCGAACCCGAGAGCTATTCGTGGGACGATCTGGTGCGCGACGGCGGCACCGAATGGGATGGCGTGCGCAACAATGCCGCCGCGCTGCATCTGCGCGCGATGCAGCCGGGCGATCGCGCGCTGATCTATCACAGCGGCGGGGAAAAGGCCGCGGTCGGCGTGGCCGAGATCACCCGCGCCGCGCGCAAGGACGGCGACGAGGGCAATTGGGTTTCGGTGGCGATCCGCCCGATCGCTCCCCTGCCCGCCCCCGTCACGCTCGCCGCGATGAAAGCCGAGCCCGCGCTCGTCGGGTTGCAGATGCTGCGCCAGTCGCGCCTGTCGGTGTCCCCGGTGGGCGATGCCGAATGGGCGACGATCGCGGCGATGGCGGCGCGCTGAGCGAGTCATTGCCCGACGCAGTTTCGTTTCATTATTTGGACATAAACTGCGCCTAGCGGCCAATCGCAGCAGGCGAGAAAGTCTTGCGCGAATCAGGGGGATGCGAGCGGATCGGCTCCAACTGAGCCGAACGTCGCGCCCTTGTCGTGCCAGGCATCGCGCCGCGCTCACAATATAAGTCAAAAAAAGGGTAAACATCGTGTCGATCAATCGCACTCGCCCCGCGCTGCTCGCGGGCGTGGCCGCCAGCCTTGCTGTTTTCGCGGCCCCCGCGCACGCCCAGACGGCGGACGCCGCCCCGGCCCCGACAGCCGCGCCTGAGGGCGACGCGCTCCCCGAAATCATCGTCACTGCCGAGCGCCGCAGCGAGAATCTGCAGAAGGTGCCGGGGTCCGTCGTCGCGGTGAGCGGCGCCGATCTGCGCAACTTCCAGGCTGCCGGCGAAGACATTCTGTCGCTCTCGGGCCGCGTCCCCAGCCTCTATATCGAGACGACCACCGGCCGCATCTTCCCGCGCTTCTACATCCGCGGTCTCGGCAACGTCGACTTCTACCTCGGCGCGTCGCAGCCGGTGTCGATCATCCAGGACGACGTCGTGCTCGAGCATGTCGTGCTGAAGTCGAACCCGGTCTATGACGTGGCACAGGTCGAAGTGCTGCGCGGCCCGCAGGGCTCGCTGTTCGGCCGCAACACCACCGCCGGCATCATCAAGTTCGACACCCAGAAGCCGACGATGGACTGGCAAGGCCGCGGCTCCGCCTCGTGGGGCAGCTACAATACCGTGTCGGCCGACCTCGGCCTCGGCGGCCCGATCATCGCCGACAAGCTGGCGTTCCGCGTCTCGGGCATGTGGCAGCATCGCGACAATTGGGTCAGCAACAATTACAGCGGCCCGAGCCTCGACGGCACCAAGGGCGGCAAGGACGTGATGGGCGGCTTCAACGACCGCAACGCCCGCCTGCAGCTGCTGTTCACCCCGACCGACAATTTCTCGGTCGACGTTTCGGGCCACGTCCGCGACTATGACGGCACCTCGACGCTGTTCCACCGTGGCGCGCTCAAGAAGGGCTCGAACAATGTTCAGGCCGAGCCGCGCGACATCGTCTCCTATGACGAGGCGGACAACAACGTGCAGTCGTATAAGACGCAGGGCGCCTCGGTGCGCGCGGCGTGGAATTTCGGCGGCGCGACGCTGACCTCGATCACCGCCTATGAGCATTCGTCGGGCGATAGCCGCGGCGATACCTACGGCGGCGCAGCGGTGAACTTCCCGTTCCCTGCGGTCGGGGGCACCCCGAACGGCTATGGCCAGAGCGAAGGCTATCTGCGCGGGCTCGATCAGTGGACGCAGGAACTGCGCCTCGCCTCGAACGGCGACGGCCCGTTCAAATGGCAGTTCGGCGGCTTCTATTTCGACAGCCGCGACATCACCGATTTCTACCAGCGCGGCTATTTCCTGCTGCCGGCCAGCCCGGGCTACAACCCGAACAACTGGGTGCGGCTGCATGACGTCAACACCTCCTGGGCGGTGTTCGGCCAGGCGAGCTACAAGATCGGCAAGCTGACCCTGACGGGCGGCGCGCGCTACACCGAGGATCGCAAGCGCACCACGCTGCTGCAAGCGGCGCTCAATGCGGCCGGCACGACCGCGAACTTCCCGGCGGGTTCGCCGCGCGACGTTCGCCTCGTCGGCAAGGAGCCGAGCTGGGACATTTCGGCGCTGTACGAAGTGAACCCGGATCTGAACGTCTACGCCCGCGTCGCGCGCGGCTTCCGTGGCCCGACGATCCAGGGCCGTTCGGCGGTGTTCGGTGCGCCGTTCACCACGGCGGATTCGGAAACGATCATGTCGTATGAAGCGGGCTTCAAGGCGCAGCCGACCTCGAACCTGCGCTTCAACGCCACGGCCTTCGCCTATACGGTGAAGAACATCCAGCTCAACGGCAACGACTCGTTCGGCAATGGCGTGCTGTTCAACGCCGACCACGCCAATGCCTATGGCATCGAGGCCGAGGCGGAATGGCGGCCGATCCGCAACATCACCTTCACGCTCGGCGCCAGCGCGCTGCACACGAAGATCAAGGACAGCCGCGTCTACGCGCAGACCTGCAGCCTCAACGGCGTGATGGTCTGCACCGTGCTCGATCCCTATTTCACCAAGGGCACCGGCACCAGCACGACCTATTTCGCATCAATCAACGGCAATCCGCTGCCGAATGCTCCGTCGTTCAACATCGACGGCGC
>JAFKLV010000355.1 GCA_017304125.1 Sphingomonadales bacterium | reverse complement strand
CGCTAGATGTCAGCCTTAGCGGCGGCGTTGCGGCGGCTGGCGGGGTAAGGCGCGTTGATATGATGCGGTGAATGATCTACATCGTAAATGTATATCTAACGGAGAAAGGCATATGCAGGTCACGCGCTGGGGCAATAGTCTCGCGATCCGGCTGCCTGCCGCAGTGGTTGAGGCGCTCGCGCTGAAAGAGGGCGATGACATCGAAGTGCGCATCGCCGGCGACCGCACCTTTACGATCGACCGCGATCAGAAGCGTGTTGCGGCGCTGGAAAGTATCCGTCGATTGCGGCGTCCGCTGCCAGCGGGTTGGAGCTTCGATCGCGAAGACGTGAATGAGCGTCGTTGAGTGGCGAGGGTATTTCTCGATACCAATATTATCGTCTACGCGTTCACCGACGATCCGCGTTCGGCGGCCGCCGAGACGCTTCTCGCCGCTGGAGCCGATCTCAACGTTCAGGTTCTGAATGAATTTACGAACGTTGCGCGGCGCAAGCTCGGGTTCGACTGGAGTCAGATCGAAGAAGCGCTGCGGGCGATCGGGACCTTGGCCCGGAAAATACATCCGGTTGATCTCGAAACGCATGCAGCCGCGCTTGGGCTGGCGCAGCATTACGGCTTTTCATTCTACGATGCGTTGATCGTGTCGGCCGCGCTCAAGGCGCGTTGCGACATGCTTTATTCGGAAGATATGCAGGACGGTCTCGTGGTCGAAGGCCGCTTGCGGATCGTCAATCCGTTTCGATAATCCGCTTACGCCAGCGCAGCCATATAATGCGCGCACTTGCGGCGGCGCTCCTGGCCCTGCAGCGTCAGCACGATATGCCCGAGCTGGCGGCGCACGAGGCCCTGATCGGTGAGCGCATCGATCGTCGGCTGGGACTGTTCGCGGGGTAGAATCAGTATCGTGCCCGCGCGGCGCGCTGACCATAGGATACGTTCAATGTCTTCCGGCAGCAGCGGTGTGCCGGCACCATGCTTTGTCATGCGACCCCCCGACCCGGGATGGCGGCGGCCCCCTCAAACGTGCCGCGCGCCGATATCCCGACCGATTTGAATCGATTCGTCAAGTAAACGTTTGTACGAATCCGGTTACCGAATGATGAATCGAGGGATTCCAGGGTTCAGCTGACTCTATTTGTCACCAGATCGTCAACGACCGATGGGTCGGCCAGCGTTGAAATGTCACCGAGACTCGATGTGTCGCCTTCCGCGATCTTGCGCAGGATTCGGCGCATGATCTTCCCCGACCGAGTTTTGGGCAATCCCGGCGCGAATTGAATCGCATCGGGCGTGGCGATCGGGCCGATTTCCTTGCGCACCCACTGCTTGAGCGCGGTGTTAAGTTCTGCCGATGCAGCTTCGCCGGCATTCAACGTAACATAGGCGTAGATGCCCTGGCCTTTGACATCATGCGGCATGCCGACCACCGCAGCTTCGGCTACTTTGGGATGCAGCACCAAAGCACTTTCGACTTCGGCGGTGCCCATGCGATGGCCGGAAACATTGATCACATCGTCGACGCGACCAGTAATCCAATAATAACCGTCCTCGTCACGACGGCAGCCGTCACCGGTGAAATACTTGCCGCGGTAAGTGGTGAAATAAGTCTGGAAGAAACGCGCGTGATCGTTCCACACGGTGCGCATCTGCCCCGGCCAGCTTGCGGTGATGCACAGATTGCCGCTCACCGCGCCCTCCAGCACCGCGCCATTTTCGTCGACCAGCTGCGGCTGGACGCCGGGGAGCGGGCGAGTCGCCGATCCGGGCTTGAGGTCGGTCGCACCGGGCAGCGGGGCGATCAGCGCGCCGCCGGTCTCGGTCTGCCACCAGGTATCGACGATCGGCGAGCGGCCCTCACCGACGACATCGTGATACCAGCGCCACGCCTCGGGGTTGATCGGCTCGCCGACCGTGCCGAGCAGGCGCAGCGAACTGCGGCTGGTGCGGCGGACGAAATCGTCGCCGTCCTTCATCAGCGCGCGCAGCGCGGTGGGGGCGGTGAACACGGTATGCACCTGATGGCGATCGACCACCTGCCAGATGCGGCTGGCGTCGGGCCAGTTGGGCAGCCCTTCGTACATCAAGGTCGTCGCGCCGTTCGCCAGCGGGCCGTAGACGATATAGGTGTGGCCGGTGACCCAGCCGATATCGGCGGCGCACCAGAAGACATTGCCCGGCCGGTAATCGAACACCAGATCGTGGGTGAAGCTTGCCCACAATAGATAGCCGCCGGTGGTGTGGAGCACGCCCTTGGGCTGGCCGGTCGACCCCGAGGTATAGAGGATGAACAGCGGATCCTCGGCGTTCATCGGCTCGACCGGGCAATCGGCCGACACGCCGGCTGCCGCGTCGTGATACCAGATGTCGCGCGCGTGCATCGCGACGTCGCCGCCGGTCGCCTTGATCACGATGACCTTTTCGAGGCTCGGCGCGCGTGCTGCGGCTTCGTCGACATTGGTCTTGAGCGGCACGCGGCGGCCGCCGCGGCGGCCCTCGTCGGCGGTGATGACGATCTTCGAATCGCAATCGACGATCCGCCCCGCCAGCGCATCGGGGGAGAAGCCGCCGAACACCACCGAATGGATCGCGCCGATCCGCGCGCAGGCCAGCACGGCAAAGGCCGCCTCGGGGATCATCGGCAGATAGACGGTGACGCGATCGCCCTTCTTCACCCCCTGCGCTTTCAGCACATTGGCGAAGCGGCACACCTCGGCGTGAAGCTCGCGATAGGTGAAGCGCTTGGGCGCCGCGGCGGGATCGTCGGGCTCCCAGATGATTGCGGTCTGGTCGCCGCGCGTCGCGAGGTGGCGGTCGAGGCAATTGGCGGCGACATTGAGCACGCCATCCTTGAACCATTGGATGCGGAAATCGCCCTCGTCGAACGACCAATCGCC
>JAFKLV010000354.1 GCA_017304125.1 Sphingomonadales bacterium | reverse complement strand
CCTCGCAGGATCGCATCGCCGATGTCGGCGCGATGGCCACCGAGACGCTGGGCGCGATGAAGAACGTCCAGGCGTTCGGGCAGGAGGAGCGCGAGGCGCCTCGTTTCTCGAGCGCGGTCGAGGCGACGATGGCCGCCGCGCGCCGCCGCATCATGCTCCGCTCGGTGATGACCGCGATCGTCATCGGGCTGATCTTCGGCTCGATCACCCTCGTCCTGTGGGAAGGCGCGATCGACGTCGCCGCGGGGAGGATTTCGGGCGGCTCGATCGCCGCCTTCGTGCTGACCGGCGGGATCGTCGCCGGCGCGTTCGGCGCGCTGACCGAGGTGTACGGCGAATTGCTGCGTGGCGCGGGTGCCGCGGGGCGGCTGGCCGAGCTGCTCGCCGAACGGCCCGAGATCGCCTCGCCCCCCGCCCCGCTGTTGCTACCGCTGCCGCCGCGCGGCGCGGTGACCTTCGATCATGTCGAATTCCGCTATCCGACGCGGCGCGAGACCGCGGCGTTGCACGATTTCAGCCTGTCGATCGCGCCGGGCGAGAATGTCGCGG
Source organism: Sphingomonadales bacterium (assembly GCA_017304125.1). GTDB lineage: Bacteria > Pseudomonadota > Alphaproteobacteria > Sphingomonadales > Sphingomonadaceae > Sphingomonas. Next base: position 2,366 of record JAFKLV010000354.1, on the reverse strand, counting down.
TGGTCGGCCCGTCGGGCGCGGGCAAGACGACCTTGTTCCAGCTCATCCAGCGTTTCTACGACCCCGACAGCGGCCGCGTGCTGATCGACGGGATCGACCTGACCGATACCGATCCTGCCGGGATCCGCTCGCGCATCGCAATGGTGCCGCAGGAAACGGTGATCTTCGCCGCCTCGGCGCGCGACAATCTGCGCTACGGCCGGTGGGATGCGAGCGACAGCGATTTGTGGGCCGCCGCCGAGGCCGCCAACGCGGCCGACTTCCTCCGCGGGCTGCCGGAGGGGCTCGATACCTATCTCGGCGAGGGCGGCGCGCGGCTGTCGGGCGGGCAGCGGCAGCGGGTGGCAATCGCGCGCGCCTTGCTGCGCGACGCGCCGATCCTGCTGCTCGACGAAGCGACCAGCGCGCTCGACGCCGAGAGCGAATTGCTCGTCCAGCAGGCGCTGGAGCGGCTGATGACCGACCGCACCACTTTGGTCATCGCGCATCGCCTCGCCACGGTGCGCGCAGCAGGGCGGATCGTGGTGATGGACGACGGCCGCATCGTCGAGGAAGGCACCCACGCCACGCTGATGAAACAGGGCGGGCTTTATGCGCGGCTCGCCAGCCTGCAGTTCAGCGAAGCGGCGTAGCGCGGGCCGTTCCTTTCTGCTCTAACCCTTGGAAACGGCATAAGGGAGAGCAGCAATGGCCCGCGAATTCGATGTCATCGTCTATGGCGCAACCGGTTTCACCGGGCGCCTCGTCGCGGAATATCTCCAGCAAACCTACGGCACGACCGGCCCGAAATGGGCGATGGCGGGGCGCTCGCTGAGCAAGCTGCAGGACGTGCGCGACGAAATGGGCATCGCGGCCGATGTGTCGCTGATCACCGCCAATTCGGACGATCCCGCCAGTCTCGCCGAAATGGCCGAGCGCGCGACGGTGGTGATCTCGGCGGTCGGACCATACCAGCTTTACGGCAGCGAGCTGGTCGAGGCGTGCGCGGCGACCGGCACGGCTTATGTCGATCTGTGCGGCGAGCCGGCGTGGATGCGCAAGATGATCGACGCGCATGAAGCCGCAGCGAAGACGAGCGGCGCGCGCATCGTCTTTTCCTGCGGGTTCGATTCGATCCCGTTCGACCTCGGCGTGCTGACCTTGCAGGAAGCCGCGATCAAGCGCTTCGGCCGCCCCGCGCCGCGCGTCAAATGCCGCGTCCGCACGATGAAGGGCAAATTCTCCGGCGGCACCGCGGCGAGCCTCAAAGCGACGCTGGCGGCAGCGGCGCGCGATCCCTCGCTCGTCGCGCTGCTGACCAGCCCGTTCGCGCTCACCCCGGGGCATAGCGGGCCGCACCAGCCGACCGGGCTGCTCCCCGAATATGATTCGACGATCAGCGCTTGGGTCGCGCCGTTCATCATGGCGCCGATCAACACCAAGAACGTCCACCGCACCAATTTCCTGCTCGGCGAGAAATATGGCGCGGATTTCGTCTATGACGAGATGATCGTCGCCGGGCTGGGCGACGTCGGCAAGGCCGCGGCCGAGGCGCTCGCCAAGATCAATCCCCTCGCCGGCGACAAGGGCCCCAAGCCGGGCGAAGGCCCGACGAAGGAAGAACGCGACAGCGGGCATTACGACGTGCTGTTCATCGGGCTGATGCCCGACGGCAGCCGCGTCGACGCGGTGGTCACCGGCGATCGCGATCCGGGCTATGGCTCGACCAGCAAGATGCTCGCGGAGAGCGCGCTGTGCCTCGTCGAGGACGTGAAGGGCGCGGGCGGCATCTGGACGCCGGGCGCGTTGATGGGCGATACTCTGGTCAAACGACTGGTCGCCAAGGCCGGGATGACCTTCACCGCGGGGTAAACGAGAGCCGATGACGTCGCGCGCATCGTGGCCGATCTACGCCGTCGCGCTGGGGCTGGCGGCTCTGGCCGTTACCTGTGCGTTGCTGCTCGGCGACTCCCCGGCGATGCGGGCATTGCTCGGCGCGCGCTATACGGCACGCGTCGCCTTTATCGCTTTTACGGCCGTTTTCATCATCGGCCCGGCGGCGCGGCTGTCGTCCAACCCGCCGGTGCGCTGGCTGGCGCGGCGGCGACGGCATCTCGGGCTGGCGACTGCGCTGCTATTGTCCATCCATCTCGCCGCGCTGCTGATCAATATCGGGCTCTACCAGCCGCGACACTGGACCGCGCTGATCGGCGGCGGGATCGTCTATCTGCTGCTGGCGGCGATGGCGCTCACCTCGTCGGGTGCGGCGCAACGACGCATGGGGCGCTGGTGGCGGCGCGTGCATCTGCTCGGCCTCTCCGGGCTGTGGCTCGCCTTCTTCTCCGGTTACGCCGGGCGGCTGTTCAAACCGGACTATTTCCTGACCG
>JAFKLV010000353.1 GCA_017304125.1 Sphingomonadales bacterium | reverse complement strand
TTCATCGCGTTGAAGAACTTGACCGTGCCGGTCGCCTTCTCGCCCGTCAGCTGACGCTGCGGGCCACCGGCGCCGCCGGCCGCGCCACGCGGGCCCGCACCACCGAAGCCGCCGTCACGCGGCGCGCGCTCTTCGACCGGCATCGGCTCGCCGTCGATCTTCAGCTCGGTCGCCGAGATGCGACCGCCGCGATCGACGAGCGTGAAACCGAGCGGCTGGCCTTCCGCCAGACCGGTCAGCCCCGCCTGCTCGACAGCGGAAATGTGGACGAACACGTCCTCACCGCCGTCGTCGCGGACGACGAAGCCGAAGCCCTTCTGCGCGTTGAAGAATTTTACGACGCCCGTGCCTTCGCCAACGACCTGCGGGGGCATGCCGCGGCCGCCGCCGAAGCCGCCACCACCGCCGCCGAAGCCACCGCCGCCACCACGGCCGCCGCCGAAGCCGCCACCGCCGCCGCGGAAACCACCGCCGCCGCCACGATCGCCGCCGAAGCCGCCGCCGCCGAAGCCGCCACGGTCGCCGAAGCCACCGCCGAAGTCGCCGCCGCCGAAATCATCCCCGCCACCGAAACTGTCGCGCTTGTCGCGGCCACGTCCGCCACGATGCCCCCGGCTACCTCTGTCGAAACTCATAAACCCCGTTCAATTCCTGTCCGCCCGACTTCGCCGTCAAGAGGTGCGCGCCGGACGGCGAACAGCAAACATACCTCTTCGGGCGCCAAACCTTTTGCGCCACAAAACACCTCATAGCTCAGCTTTGCGCCGACCGCGAACAGAATCGTGCGCAAAGATCGGCCATACATGTCGATCGTTGCAATACTGTCGCATCATTAGCACAGGTTGGCGCAGTTCACGCCGGCGGACGGCACGATGATCACTATCCGAACACCGCCGAGAATCATGCTGGAATAGTTATTTACCCGATGATTCGCGGCGATTCCGGCGACTAGACCGAGCACGGGCCATTGAGCCGCGCCGCGCCGCTCGCTAGGGCAAGCGAATGACCGTTTATTTCCACGAAGAAGATCTTCCGCTCGACGTCTTCGCCCCCGGCGCGTCGATCGCCGTCGATACCGAGACGATGGGGCTGATCACCCCGCGCGATCGGCTGTGCGTGGTGCAGCTGTCCGACGGCGGTGCGGACGAGCATCTCGTGCGATTCGGCCCCGGGTCCGATTATGCCGCGCCGAATCTGCGCGCGGTGCTGGCCGATCCGGCGCGGTTGAAGCTTTATCATTTCGCGCGCTTCGATCTTGCCGCGATCAGCCATTATCTCGGCGTCACCGCCGCCCCGGTCTATTGCACCAAGATCGCCTCGCGGCTGGTGCGCACCTATACCGATCGCCACGGGCTGAAGGAGCTGGTGCGCGAATTGCTCGGGCAGGACATTTCGAAGCAGCAGCAATCGTCCGACTGGGGCGGCCCGGAATTGTCCGACGCGCAGAAGGATTATGCCGCGTCCGACGTGCGCTTCCTCCACCAGCTCAAGGCCGAGCTCGACCGGCGGCTGGCGCGCGAGGGGCGTGCCGGGCTGGCGCAGGCCTGTTTCGATTTCCTGCCGCATCGCGCCGCGCTCGATCTGGCGGGCTGGCCGGAAATCGACATTTTCGCGCATGTCTGAAATCGCCGTCCCGCCGCTCGACGCGCGCCAGCGCTGGGCAGCGCCGGACAGCCCGCACGACCGCATCGTCACCACCGCCAATTGGGTGCTGCCGGTGCTGATCGGCGTGCTCTCCGCCTTTCTGGTGATGGCACCGCTGACCACCGGCGGCGACGTCTCCTTCGTGCTCGACAAGAACAAGGTCGAGGTGGCGAAGGAGCGGCTCAAGATCCAGGCTGCGCGCTATCGCGGCGCCGACCAGAAGGGCCAGCCGTTCGAGCTGACGGCGGGCTCCGCAATCCAGAAAAGCTCGGCCGAGCCGATTGTCCGGCTCACCGATCTCGCCGCCGACATCAGGCTGACCAACGGCCCCGCCTCGCTCGTCGCCGAGCACGGGCGCTATAATATGGATACCGAGCAGGTGAAGGTCGACGGCCCGATCTCGTTCCGCGGGCCGGACGGCTATACGCTCGACACCGTCAATGCGACGGTCGACCTCAAGACGCGCAAGATGCAATCGGGCGGCGCGGTGACCGGCACGGTGCGGCAGGGAACGTTCAGCGCCAACCAGCTCGACGCCGATCTCGACGCGCATGTCGTGACGCTGATCGGCAACGCCCGCTTGCACATCGTGCCGCGAGGGGCGAGATAGCGGCGACCATGAAGCGCCTGATCCCTCTCCTCCCGCTGCTCGTCGCCACCGCGGCCGGCGCGCAGACGCGCCACGACACCAATGCGCCGATCGATTTCGGGGCCAACCAGATCCAGTTGCAGGACAAGGCGAATCGCGCCGTGCTGACCGGCAATGTCGCGGTCAAACAGGCGGAGATGACGCTCAACGCGCAACGCGTGACGGTCGCCTATACCGGCCAGGTGGTCGACGGGAATCCGCAGGTTTCGCGGCTCGACGCCGCCGGAAACGTGGTGGTGCGGCGCCCCAACCAGATCGCGAAGAGCCAATATGCGGTCTATGATCTCAACCGGCGGATCATCACGATGATCGGCGCGGTCTCGCTCGAACAGGGCGGCGCCAACACCGTCAACGGCGGCCGGCTGACGATCAATCTCGACAGCGGCCGCGCGGTGATCGACGGTTCCACCGCCGCGGGCGGCAACAGCCCGGTGCCCGGCGGCACCGTCTCGACCTCGCCCTCGGGCCGGGTGACGGGCACCTTCTCGGTGCCGAAACGCGCGCCATCGGACAAGCAGCCCGCCACGCCCGACAACAAGAACTGATCGATCTTTGAAAATGCCCCTTCGGGTCGTTTCGGGTGGCACCAGCCCGCTCCCCCACCCGACCTCCCACGAGTGTATCCTGAT
>JAFKLV010000352.1 GCA_017304125.1 Sphingomonadales bacterium | reverse complement strand
TCAACGTCCACGGCTCGCTGCTTCCGCGCTGGCGCGGCGCCGCGCCGATCCAGCGCGCGATCCTCGCCGGGGATGCCGACACCGGCGTCGGCATCATGCAGATGGAAGCCGGGCTCGACACCGGCCCGGTGCGGCTCGAAGGCCGCACCCCGATCGCGGGCAAGACCGCGGGCGAATTGACCGACGAACTGGCCGCGCTCGGCGCGCGGCTGATGACCGAGGTGCTTGCCGATTTCGAGGGCCATCCGCCCGTCGCGCAGCCGGAGGAAGGCATCACCTACGCGGCGAAGATCGCCAAGGAGGAAACCCGGCTCGATTTCGCGCAGGATGCCGCGGCGGTCGAGCGGCAGATCCGCGCCTTCAACCCGCCCGGCGCGTGGTTCGAGGCGAATGGCGAGCGGGTACGCGTGCTGGCGGCGTCGATCGAGGGTGTGACCGGCGCACCGGGCGCCGTCCTCGACGATCAGCTCACGATCGCCTGCGCCGGCGGCGCGGTCCGCCCCACCCTCGTCCAGCGCGCCGGGCGCGGGGTGATGCCCGCGCAGGAATTGCTGCGCGGCTTCACCGTCACCCCCGGCACGATCCTGTGACCCGATTCGCGCTGACGATCGAATTCGACGGCCGCCCGTTCATGGGCTGGCAGCGGCAGTCGCACGGCCCGAGCGTCCAGCAGGCGCTGGAGGAAGCCGCGTTCGCGATCACCGGCGAGACGGTGGCGGTGCAGGCCGCCGGGCGCACCGACGCCGGGGTCCATGCCACCGCGATGCGCGCGCATATCGATATCGCGCGCCCGATCGCCGCTTTCCGGCTGATGGAGGCGCTCAACGCGCGCGTCCGCCCCGCTCCGGTCGCGGTGCTCGCCGCCGAGGAAGTGGCGGACGACTGGCACGCGCGCTTTTCCTGCACCGGCCGGCATTATCGCTATTCGATCGTCCAGCGCCGCGCGCCGCTGACCTTCGAGCGCGGGCTGGCGTGGCGCGTCACCACCCCGCTCGATATCGCGGCGATGCGCGCCGGCGCGGCGCGGCTGATCGGGCGGCACGATTTCACCACCTTCCGCTCGGTCCATTGCCAGGCCGACAGTCCGTTACGGACGCTCGACCGGCTCGACATCCTCGCCGACGGGCCGGAGATCGACATCTTCGCCTCGGCGCGCTCGTTCCTGCATCATCAGGTGCGCTCGATGGTCGGCTGCCTCGTGCTGGTCGGTCAGGGCAAATGGACCCCCGACGACGTATCCGCCGCGCTGGAGGCGCGCGACCGCGCCGCGCTCGGCCATAATGCGCCGCCCGACGGGCTGTATTTTATCGGGGCGGACTATCCGGCCGGGTGAAGCGCGCCGCCAGCTCGACATGCGTCGACCAGCGGAACTGCCCCACCGGCTGCACCCATTCGAGGCGATAACCGCCGTCGACCAGCATCCTGGCATCGCGCGCGAAGCTGCTCGGGTTGCACGAGACATAGCCGATCACCGGCACCTTGCTCGCCGCCAGCGCCTCCGCCTGTTCGCGCGCACCGGCGCGCGGCGGATCGAGCACCACCGCGGCGAAGCGATCGAGCTCGTTCGTCGTCAGCGGGCGGCGATAGAGATCGCGATGCTCGGTGAATACGGGGCGTTGCGCGCGCGCCGCCGCCGCCTTGAGCGACAGGATCGCATCGCGCGCGCCCTCCCCTGCATAGACTTTCGCCGGCAGGGTGAGCGCAAAGGTGCCGAGCCCGGCGAACAGATCGGCGACGGTGGGCGCACCCGCCACCGCCTCCTGCATCGCCGCGACCAGCGCCGCCTCGCCCTCGCGGGTCGCCTGCAGGAAGGCCGCCGGGGGCAAAGGCACCGCCACGTCGCCGAGCGTCACCGTCACCGCATCGGGCTCCCAGCGCACCTCGGGGCCATAACCTTCGTCGAAGGCGAACCGCGCGAGCGCATGGCGCTGCGCGAAATCGGTGATCGCCTCGGCCGCCGCCAGCCCTTCGGGGAGCGCGCCGATGACCAGCACGTCCACCCCCTGATCGGCGAGCGTCAGATGCAGGTCGAGCCGCCGCTTCAGCCGCAACCGCCCGAGCAGCCGCTTGAGCGGGGCGACCAGCGCGAACAATTCGGGCGCCAGAACATGACATTCGGCGAGATCGACGATCGCGTGGCTTTTCTCGCCGGTGAAGCCGAGCCGCCCGGCCGGTTCCCAATGCAGGGTCGCGCGGCGCCGGGTGTGCGGCGGCGACAGCGCGGGCGGGCGAATCTCACCCTCCAGCCCCTGCGCAGCGAGCGCCGAGGCGACGCGATCGGTGATGAACGCGCCCCAGGTCGCATCGTCGAGATGCTGGAGCTGGCACCCGCCACAGGTTGGGAAATGCCGGCACGGCGGGGTCGCGTGGTGCGGCCCCGGGGTCAGCGTGCCGTCGTCGGCGAGCATATCGCCCGGTGCAGCAAAGGGCGCATGACGACCGTCGGCGGTCACCCCGTCGCCGCGCGCCGCGACACGGATGATTTCGGTCACAGACATGATTCGATCGCCTCCGGCACATGCCGCGCGAGATCGTCGGCGATAAAGACGGGGCCGGCGCGCCGCGCCGCCTCGCCGTGAAGCCACACCGCTTCGGCGGCGGCAACGAGCGGATCACCGCCCGCCGCCAGCCGCGCCGCGACCAGCCCGGCGAGCACGTCGCCGGTTCCCGCGGTCGACAGCCACGACGGTGCGGCCGGGGCCACGATCACGCGCTCGTCGGGCGTCAGGGCGAAGATGGGCAGCTCGGGGCGGCGGGACGAGATGAGCCTGGCCGTGGCCCCGGAGAGCGAGTGCGTCACCAGCGCCTCGGACTCGGCGTTGTCGGCCAGGATGCAGGCCGAGTAGGCCAGGTACTTGGCCGGGTTCTTCTCCTTTTTCGGCGCGTACGGCCCGGAGATGCGCTCCAGGTAGTACTTCACGGCGTTGTCG
>JAFKLV010000351.1 GCA_017304125.1 Sphingomonadales bacterium | reverse complement strand
ATCGAGGAAGGCTCGGTCGGCGGGTTCGGCGCGCATGTGCTGACGCTGGCCTCCGACACCGGGCTGATCGATGCCGGGCTCAAGCTCAGGACGATGCGGCTGCCCGATCGCTTCCAGGATCAGGACAGCCCGGGCGCCCAATATGCCGAGGCCGGCCTCGACGCCGACCATATCGTCAATACCGTCCTTAAAACCCTCAGGTGGAACCAGACCGGCGCGGTCGGCGCGCTGGCGTGACCGGCTGGACCAAGGTGATCCTCGCGACGGTCTTGATGGCCGTCGCGCTGGGTGGCTTCAATCTCTCGCTGTGGCGCCGGCTGCGTGAGGCGCGGCTCAGGGCTCAGGCCGAGCAGGATCAGTCGGGCCGCGCCGAATAAGGCGCGGCCGCTGCGCTGTCGCGGGCGAGGATCGCGCGGGCGTCGCCGGGGGTGCGCGCCTCGCCGCGCGGGCCGCCCGAGGCGACGATCACGCGTTCGAGCAATTCCTGCCCCTCGGGCCACCAGCCGAGCCCGCTCGCGGCATTGATATGGCCGTGCGCGCCGAGATCGACGAAATGGCTACCCCAATCGGCCGCGAGGCTATGCGCGCGCTCGATCGAGATCCACGGATCGTTGCTCGACGCGACGACGATCGAGGGGAAGGGCAGCATCGTCCGCGGCGCCGGGGCGAAGCCGGCGATCTCGTCCGGCGCGGCGCTGCGATCGACATCCGCCGGCGCAACCAGCAGCGCCCCCGCCACCGGCCAGCCATATGGCTGCGGGCTGAGCGCGGTCCACCACGCGATCGCGATACAGCCGAGGCTGTGCCCGACGAGGATCACCGGCGCGCGTGCCGCCGCGATCGCCTGATCGAGCTTGGTCACCCAGGCGTTGCGATGCGGGGTATTCCACATGCCGAGTTCGATCCGCGCGGTATCGGGGCGCATGCCTTCCCATAAGGTCTGCCAATGCGCCGGGCCGGAGCCGTTGAGCCCCGGCACCGTCAGGATCGTCGGGCGCATCGCAAGATCGGAAGAGAATGGCTCCATCTCTATGGCTCCTCGTCGCTCGGGCGAGGCCGCGGACTGCCGTATCTAGGGGACAGCGAATCCGCGACCTCGCCTGCCATTATATTCCCACTAAACTAGTGGACAATAAGCAGGTGCCACGCGACGCGCCCGATGGAAGGCGGCTTGCGACGAACCGATCGGCGCGCGATAGCGCGGGGATGGCGAAGGTGCGTGCGGATCAATTGCTGGTCGATCGGGGGCTGGCCGAATCGCGCACGCGTGCGCAGGCGCTGATCATGGCCGGGCTGGTGTTCACCGCCGATCGCAAGGTGGAGAAGCCGGGGCAGGCGCTGCCGGTCGAGGCGCCGCTCGACGTGCGCGGGCGCGATCATCCCTGGGTGTCGCGCGGCGGGATCAAGCTCGCCCACGGGCTCGATCATTTCGCCTGGGATGTCACCGGCGCGGTGGCGATCGACGTCGGCTCGTCGACCGGCGGGTTCACCGATGTGCTGCTGACGCGCGGCGCGGCGCGGGTCTATGCGGTCGACAGCGGGACCAACCAGCTGGCGTGGAAGCTGCGGCAGGACCCGCGCGTCATCGTCCACGAACAGACCAGCGCGCGCATCCTGACCGCGGCGCATATCCCCGAGCCGGTCGACCTGATCGTGTGCGATGCGAGCTTCATCTCGCTCACCAAGGTGCTGGAGGCGCCGCTCGGTTTCGCCGCGCCGGGCGCGCGGGCGCTGGCGTTGATCAAGCCGCAATTCGAGGCCGGGCGCGACGAAGTCGGCAAGGGCGGGGTGGTGCGCGATCCCGCGATCCACGCGCGGGTGTGCGATATGGTCGCGGATTGGTTCACCACGCAGGGCTGGCACGTGCTGGGCGTCGAGCGTAGTCCGATCACCGGGCCGGAGGGCAATGTCGAATTTTTGATCGCGGCTGTCCGGGTTTGACGCATTAGCGTCGTCAATCATCTGTTTACCTCGTGCGCGCGGCGCGGCAGGTTGCGCGCGGGGCAGAACAGGAGGGATTGTGGGAGGAATTGCGTCAAAGGCGCAGCTACGGATGTCGTTTCTGCGCTGGGCGGTCGTCACCGTCCCGCTGATCCTGTTGCTCGGGCTGCTTTCCGCGCGCAGCGAGCCGATCGGCGCCGCCAACCCCTGGTATCAGGGGCTCGCCAAGCCGGGCTTCACCCCGCCCGATGCCGCTTTCCCGCTGATCTGGATCGCCGTCTATATCGCGATCGGCGTCGCGCTGGCGATGATCCTGCACGCGCGCGGCGCGCGGGGGCGCGGGCTGGCCGTGGGGCTGTTCGTGCTGCAATTCGCGTTGCACCTGATCTGGCCGGTGCTGTTCTTTGGTGCGCATAACCTGACCGGGGCGCTGATCGATCTGATCGCGGCGCTGCTGATCGCCGCCGCGACAGCGGTGCTGTTCGGGCGCATCCGCACGGTCGCGGCGTTGCTGATGCTGCCCTATATCGTGTGGCTGGGGGTGATCGGCGCGCTCACCTGGCGCATCGCCGAACTCAATCCGCAACAGGAAAGCCTTGTGCCCGGCGCGCATACGTCCCAGGTAATCAACTGAGTTTCAGTGGAAGGCGCAGGTTGATGCAGTCCGAAAACCGGATGTTCGATGATTTCGTGAAGTTGGTGAACGGCGCGGCCGGCACGATCGCCGGGATGGGCCGCGAGGCGCAGGCCGGCGCGCGCGACCGCGCCAAGGAGTGGATCGGCGGGCTCGATTTCGTCAGCCGCGAGGAATTCGAGGTGGTGAAGGCGATGGCCATCGCGGCGCGCGACGAGGCCGATGCGCTCAAGGCGCGGCTCGACAAGCTCGAGGCGGCGCAGAGCAAAGGCTGATTTTTCCGGCTTTTTTGTGAACTGCGCCGGCGGTGCAGTTCGGACGGTGCCGGCCCGCTCCCCCACCCGACCTCCCATCAGGAT
>JAFKLV010000350.1 GCA_017304125.1 Sphingomonadales bacterium | reverse complement strand
TCGCGACCTTGCCGGGCTGGTGGGCGATGACCCTGCTGCCGCATCAGGAGAAGATCGCCCAACTCCGCGATCCCGCGCGCCGCGCGGCGCTGGCGGCGGAGATGGATCATTTCATGATGCCGATCGGTCTGCAGATCGATTTCGCCGATTCCTATGTGAAACGGATGGGCAAAGTCGACCCCGCGCTAATGGGGCGCCGGGTGGGCGACATCGCTGCCGAGCGCGGCTGCCACATCGCCGAGGCGATCATCGATATCGCGCTGGCCGACGATCTCGCCACCTCGTTCGGGCTCGATGCGATCGGGCATAATGACGATGCCAAGATCGCGACGATACTGGCCGATCCGCTGATCGGGATCGGCGCGGGCGACGGCGGCGCGCATGTCACCAATTTCGCGACCTATGGCGATACCGGCTATCTGTTCAGCCGCTACGTCCGCGGCTTCAACGCGATGCCGCTTGAGATGGCGGTGCGCAAGCTGACGCATGATGTCGCGCAGGTCTGGGGGTTGCGCCAGCGCGGGCTGTTGCGACCGGGCTATGCCGCGGACGTCGTGCTGTTCGATCCTGAGACGATCGATCGCGGCCCCGAGATATCGGTCGAGGATCTGCCGGCGGACGGCTTCCGCTATATTCGTCGCGCGAGCGGGATCGATCGCGTGTTCGTCAATGGCGCTCTCGCCTATAGCCAGGACGCGGGTTACGCCCCCGCGCGGGCCGGCGTGATCGCGGAAAGGATCGCAGCATGAGCCATAATCTCGCCCCCGTCCGTCGCTTCATCCAGCCCGAGAGCGGTGACGACTGGCCGGGGATCGCCGCGCGCGTCATGCCGGGCGAGCCGGCCGAGGCCGCGATCGAGCAGCTCAAGAGCTGGAACCTCCATCTCGTGTTCCGCCCCGTGTCGGTGATCACCCCGTCGGACATCGTGTTCGTCGAGCCGCCGCGCGCGGCTGCGGCGTGACCGATCCCGCGCGATGAACGACGCGCGGATCGAAAGCGTGCGGCTCACCCCGACGCATGACGGGGAGGCCGCGTTGGTGGTGACGCTGCGTTTCGCCAATGGCGGCCGGTCGAACGTGCAGATCGAGGCCGAGGGGATGCGCCGCGTGATGGCGCGCGCCGGGGTTTCCAATGCGCTCGATCTGGTCGGGCGGAGCTGGTCGGTGCTCGATGTCGCCGATCCGCCGTTCACCGGCTGGGCGAGCGCCAGCACGATAAGGGGAGAGTGATGATGAACGCGGACACGAGCCTCGCGGTGGACGAAGCCGCCTATCTGATGGGCGTCGCCGAGCCGGCGACGTCGAGCGTGCTGATCAGCAATTCGAAATATCTCAACAGCCCGCTGTTCCGCGATGTCTATGCGCAAATGGGGCTGAAGCGCGACGGGCATGACCTGCCCGATGCCTATCTGATCCCCACTTTGTCGCGCGCAATGGGCGAGGTGGTCGATCCGGCGCGTATCACGGCCTTGCTCGCCGCCGAGCGCGCGCGGTTGCCCGAGTTCGCCGCGTGGCTCGACGAGCGTTTCACCTCCAATTTCACCGCCGAGCAGGTGGCGCATTGTGCGCCCGGGACATTGGGCGCGCGGATCCACGCCTTTATCGCCGACAGCGGCTATGAGATCGACTTCCTCTACAAGAGCGAGCCGCGCGACGATTACGAATTCCTCGTCAAGCGCCGCGCGCAGAACCACGATATCGAACATATGGTCACCGGGCTGTGCCCGAGCCAGGTCGGCGAGATCGCGCTGATCGCGGCCAATACGATGGCCAATGCCAATTATTTCTCGACCGAGTTCGCGCAGGAGCTGAACCTGTACGGCGTGGTGCTGATGTCGACCTCGCTCAGCCGGTCGGGGCTGCATTATCCCAAGACCTTGCCCGCGCTGCTTGAAGGGATGAGCCGCGGCTATGCGCTCGGCGCCAAGCAGAAGCAGCCGTTGTTCATGATCCGCTGGGAGGATCATCTCGACCGCCAGCTCTCCGATATCCGCGCCGAGTTCGGGTTCGAGGACGGCCCGGCGCCCGGCTATTGGGATTGGGTGTTCCAGGAATTCAAAGGCTGAAAGGGGAGAGAGACGGATGACCAAGGGCGCGGAGGCGTGGTGCCGGAGCTATGGCGAGGCGATGTTGCGGCGTGACGGGCCGGCGCTCGCGGGCCATTATCTCTATCCCTATACCTCCTTCACCTTCGGGCAGGTCCACAGCTTCGCCGATCGCGCGACCGCCGACGTCGCGTGCGACGAGCAGGTTGCGCGGTTCGAGCGTGTCGGGATCGGCTCGGATATCCGCATGGCGGAGTTCAAGGTCGTGCCGGTCTCGGCCGATGCCGCTTTGTGCCATGTGACGTGGCAGGTGTTCCCGATCGACGATACCCCGGGCTGGTCGTGGACCAACGTCTATGGCTATCGCCGGCGCGGCGACGACGAGGGGTTCGAGTTCAACATTTCGGACAATGAGATCGGCGAGGTGCTGCAGCGCTTCCCGAATTTCTTCGCGGCGTAAGTGGGCGCCGCCATTTCCCGATTCAATTTATCAAGATCGCCCCGATTTATCCTGATTTTCGACCTGCGAACCCTCCCGCGCTTGCCATAGAAACGGCCTAGCCGCCCCGAAACGCGGGCGGGGGAGACGGGTGCAATGGGTGAATGGGTGGCTCCCGGCCGCGAGGAGACGATGGCCCGGCTGATGCGCGGCTATGGGCGCGTCACCGGCTTCGCGCGCGATCAGGACTATACCGTCGCCGACCGGCTGGAGGAGCGCGCGGCCGATCACGCCGATACGCCCTTCATCCTGTTCGAAGACCTCCGGCTGACCTTCGCCGAGGTCAATGCCCGCGCCAATCGCGTCGCCCACGCCGCGCACGCCGCCGGGCTGGCCAAGGGCGATGTCGTCGCGCTGATGATGTACAACCGGCCCGATTTCGTCGCGATCTGGCTCGGGCTGGC